>SLSH01000390.1 GCA_007130555.1 Bacteroidales bacterium | reverse complement strand
GCAGATATTCGTCAGAACAAAAAATAATATTCAGTTCTCCTGTATTTTTTTTGTTTTCATTAATAATTTTCAGTATCCATCCTGATATTTTTTGTCTGTCAATATCGGGCATTTCTGTTTTCTCTGCAAAAAAATTTATATCCATTTATTTTTTTGTTTAATTGTTTAAATGTTTTGTTGTTTTTATGCTTATCCATTGTAAACTGTCTTTTGTCAATTGTCAACTTTTTCTTTTTTTGTTTAAATGTTCACTTTCAACTCCCTTATACCTTCTACCCTTATTCCTTATCCCCCTATACCTTTCTCCCCCCCTCATTTTACATTCATTTATTTTTCAATTACAAAATCTCCGATTATCAGTGCGTCTAACCCGCTGCGAAAAAAAGTTGCAACTGCATCGTAAGGTGTTGCAACAATTGGCTCGTTATTAGTGTTAAAACTGGTATTTACAAGAACAGGAAATCCCGTGATTTTTTCAAAACATTTTAATAATGCATAAAATCTCGGTTGATATTCTTTATCTACGGTTTGTATTCTTGCTGTTCCGTCTTTGTGAACTATGCCGGGGATTAAGTTTTTTTTATCTTCAATCACATCAAAAGTAATATTCATAAACGGAGATTTTTCAGCTTTCCCCTCGAAATATTTTTTAAAATCTTCAAGCGTAACCGAAGGGCAAAACGGACGATATTCTTCCCTGTATTTAATTTTTGCATTAATTAGATTTTTCACATCAGGCATTGCAGGATTTGCCAAGATACTTCTTGCCCCTAGAGCTCTGGGTCCGAATTCCATTTTATCCTGAAACCATCCTACAATCTTGTTTTCCGCAATAATTTTAGCCGTATATTCAGTGATATTCCCGGATCTTATGTAATTTATGTTAATGTCTTTCAGGATTTTTTCTATTTCATCATTTGAATATGAGGTACCTAACAAAGCACTTTTTACAGGCTGGGGAATTATACTTTTATTTGCGGACAAATACATTGCAGCTCCCATTGCCACACCTGCATCTCCTGCGGCAGGCTGGACATAAATATCATCAATAAAATCAAGATTCATGATTTTTTGATTTATTAGACAATTCAGAGCAACCCCTCCTGCAAGGCATATTTTTCGTAAGCCTGTTTTTTTGTGAAAATCTTTTACCATATCAATTACCACATCTTCCAGAAGTTTTTGTGCCGATGCGGCAATATCTTTATGTTTCTGTAAAATCGGCTCATGTCTGAGTCGCTTATTACCAAGCAATTCAATTAGTTTATTGCTGAATATCATTTCCTGCCGGCTTGGTTGAGATTCTCCCTGTTTTATCGGTTTAAGATATTCCCTGTTAAGATTATATTCTCCGTTTGAGTAACTTAAAACAGGACTTAAATCATAAGCATTTTTATCTCCGTAAGCTGCTAATCCCATAAGTTTATATTCGTCGCTATCTCTTCTGAAACCGCAAAACTGTGTAATCAGAGAATAAAAAATCCCCAGGCTGTTTGGTCTGTCAATTCTTTTAAGGACTTTGATACTATTATCTCCGCCTGTTGCAAATTCAGTTGACACGCCGTCTCCAGATGCGTCCATTGTTAAAATCATTGCTTTATCAAATCCTGAAGCGTAAAAAGCACTTGCGGCATGAGCATCATGATGATGAACAAATTCAATAGCGGGAATATGTCCGAATGTATATAAAAAATAATCTTTAAGTTTTTTTTCATACTCTTCCCCCCATGTAATCCCGTGAGATGCGACATAATCAATATCTTCAATTGATATTCCTTCTTGTTTTAAACATTCTGATACGGCTAATTCGGGCAATTGTCCCGGAGAAAATTTAATTCTGTTTAATCTTTCTTCCTCAACGGCACAGCAAATTTTCCCGTCTTTTATCAGACAAGCGGCAATATCCTGATAACCCGGACGAACTCCTCCATTAATTCCTAATATATACATAAATGACATTAATTTTAAAATGTAAAAATAAAAAATTATAGTGGTAATTATGCATAGTTTTATAATATTTTTGTTTTTACACCCCTCTCTGAAAATAATACCGAAGTGGCATAGCTTCTGATATTACAATAAATTGATTAACAAACAAAGAATAACGATTTTTAATTTATGAAGTGTTGCATAATTATTAATAAACTCCCCGAATTATTTTTCATTTTTTTACAATCTATATTATTTTATATTCTTATTTTTGCAGAATAATAATAAATCTAAACTTAGATGAAAATATCAATTGTTGGAACAGGTTATGTCGGTTTGGTTTCGGGAGCATGTTTTTCCGAAATGGGTGTTATTACTACTTGTGTAGATGTTGACAAAGCAAAAATCGAGGGTATAAAAAACGGCATTATGCCGATATGGGAGCCGGGACTTGAAAATATGGTAAAAAGAAATTATCAAAAAAACAGATTATTTTTTACCACAAGTTTAAAAGAAAGTATCGAAGGAGCCGAAGCATGTTTTATTGCCGTAGGAACTCCTCCCGATGAGGACGGCAGTGCCGATTTACAGTATGTATTGCAGGTTGCATCGGAAATCGGTCAAAATATGCAAAACTACTTGGTGGTAATAACCAAAAGCACGGTTCCAATAGGTACGGCAGAAAAAGTCAGAAAAACAATTCAGGATGAACTTAAAAAACGTAATGTTGAAATAGCTTTTGACGTAGCTTCAAATCCCGAATTTTTAAAAGAAGGCGATGCAATTTCGGATTGCTTACATCCCGACAGAATTGTTGTAGGCACAAATTCCGAAAAAGCAAAAGAAATCATAAACAGACTTTATAAACCTTTTGTATTAAACGGTCATCCGATAATATTTATGGATATTCCATCGGCAGAGCTAACCAAATATGCCGCCAATGCAATGTTGGCAACAAAAATCAGCTTTATGAACGATATTGCAAATTTTTGCGAAAAAGTCGGAGCTGATATAAATAATGTTCGTAAAGGCATTGGTTCGGATAAGAGAATCGGTCCTTATTTTATCTATGCTGGTATCGGATACGGAGGTTCGTGTTTCCCGAAAGATGTTAAAGCAATCATCAAAACTGCTGATAACGAGAACTATTCATTAGAAGTTTTAAAATCCGTAGAAAATGTTAATGAAAGACAAAAAAGAGTGCTTTTTGATAAAGTTTTTAAATATTTTAACGGAGACCTTAAGAATAAAAAAATTGTAATGTGGGGACTTTCGTTTAAACCGAATACAGATGATATGAGGGAAGCTCCTGCATTAACTCTTATAGATTTATTGCACAACGAGCAGGCAGAAATTTATGCCTACGATCCTGTTGCAATGAAAGAAGCAGAACATAAAACCGGAGATAAAACAAAATATGTAAAAGATCCTTACGAAGCTATTAAAGACGCAAATGCTCTGCTCCTGATTACCGAATGGTCGGAATTTAGAGTACTTAATTATCCGAGACTTGAAAAAATGAAAAATAAAGTCATTTTTGACGGTAGAAATATATATGACCCTGTTGAAGTCAGAAGTCGCGGATTTGAATATTTCGGTATAGGAAGACGAATTGAAGATTAAAAGGATTGTGGGTAATTTTTTAATTTTCTCATTATCTTACTTCTGGAAATTGTTTTTGTTCTATCGGATTCTTTCATAAGTTCTATAAGACCTAAATCTTCTTTTTCTTCAGGCGATAAAAACTTTGCTTTTACCTTCATTTTTTTTAACAATTCTGAAATAAATTCTAACTCTGATTTATTCTTTGGTGTAATAATAATTGATTCCATAATATTTTTTTTACAAATATACGCATTTTTAATAAAAATAAAAAATATTTCAACAAAACCTCTCTATTTAACAGACCCGATATTAAGTTGATGAAAAACCACCCTGAGTTGTTTTGTGGAAAATCCGAATTTACCTCCATATACCGGTAATTTTCTGCTTTTATACTCCATAAGTTTGGTATCACTGGCTTGGCAGGTTATTTCATTTTCATTTATGACTAATTGTATGACGTGAATATTATTAAAGAAATCGGGAGGTAATTTTGACCGCTTGAGAGTTCTCTTACGATTATTATTGGTTTCTATCAAATATAGCTGATTTTTATTCTTTAAAAACCGTAATATCAAAGAATAATTGCCGGTTTTTCTGAAATATATATCGAAATAGCTGTCTTCAACAGCTTTATCAAAAGTAACCGCAAGGCTCATATAAAAATTATCTGCCGTATATCGTGTAAACTCATTTGTTTTCCTGTTTTCCGACAGTTTATCCAGTCCAAATCCGCCCAAATCTCCTATGTGCCACGGTTCAGGCTTATTTTCATCTTCAACATACTGATACCACCATGTTGAATTATTATCAAAATAATCTGAAAACCAAAAAGAAAGATACTTTAATTTATCCGGAGCAGACAAATCAAGTCGTTTATCTTCGGGAATTTTGAACACATTTAAACTGTCGAAAGAAGCTTTACATTCTACAGAATAAAGTCCTATTCTTCCTGCATTTGAATACATCGCTTCGGAAATAAAAATACAAACCGTATCCATAAAACAGGCAATTACATTATCGTATGCTAATACAGATAATTTGTGCCATTCGTTTAAAATTTCAGTTTCAATTTTCTTCTCATTAAGAACAAACCATCCAAACGGGCTTTTGGAATGATATGCCAGTTGTGCTTTTTTAGTTTCCTTATGAATTCTAAATAAATAGAAACCATTTTCATTTTCGCGGAAAATAATGCCGGCTCTGCCATCGGCAGGAGTTTCGGTAATTTTTACCCGTGTGCTTACCATATAATTTTTTCTGTCGGATTCTCCGATATAAATGGCATGTAACAAACCGTCAGTATCATTTTGATGAATTAAATTATTTTCAATAAACCATGTTCTTCTTGCTGTCCCTCCGGTAGATTGCTCCCATGTCTCAAAAACTTCAGGATTATTAAAATCGGTCTGCATTATTATTTTATCAGGAATATTTATAATTTGTCCGTATATTTTTTGAAGTGTGTTTGCATCTAATTTTTCTGTATGCTTTTCCTTATCGTCAGCAAAATATTCTAATGGTATTTCTGCAACAGGGACAAGATTTGCGTCAACAGTATCATTCTTAATTATTGATAATTCCTTTATCCACGATTCATATCCTTCTTTTTTGACACATATTGTTTTCCACCCTGATGCAAGTTTTAAATCCTGAATAGGAGTAATACCGACTTCTTCCAAATCAATAAAAACATAAGCATTATCGGGTGTTGAATTAATATTTATTGTAACTGTATCTGTAAGCGGTAAATTTGTGGGAATTTCTTCTTTAAGTTTATGCAAAAAATGAACGGGTACGGCAAAATTCATCCCTGTTGTTCCGCCTGCTTTGTATATTACGCCAATAACTTTACCGTTTTCGTTTATTAAAGGTCCTCCGCTGTTTCCGGGATTTACATTTACATCAACCTGAATATTTTCAAGTATATTACGGTCATCGTGTCTTAATGCGGTTATATATCCTTTTGTTATGGTAATTTCGGGACCCCGCTGTATTACCGAAAAAGCATCTCCGAACGGAAACCCGAACACCCATGACGGCGAAGCTTCAAAAGGTTTAATATCTCTTTCATCTATATTAAGAAAAGTAAAGTCATTCAAACCATCAATATTAATGTATAATAAAGCAAGGTCATTCTCTTTGTCAACAGCAACTATTTTAGCCTTAAAACGCTTATAATCAGCCGTACCGCTGTTAAGAGTTACTGTAATATCCGTTACAGGAGCAGGGAAAGGAATACTATATGCACTAAACGACGAACTTACAACATGATAATTCGTTACTATATATCCATGCGGACTGATAAGAAACCCGCTACCCGAGAAACCTGCTTCTTCCTGATTTAAGGTCAGGCGTTTTTTTATTTCGATATAAACCGTTGCTTCTTTAACTTTATCTACAATTTCCTTTGAAAGCGTCTGAGAATAGGATGTTGATACAAGAATAAAGAATAATAAACATATTATTGAAAACCGTAAAATATTTTTTTCTGTTTTAAATAAATTATTAAAAATCATAAAATATTTTTTTTGAAAGTGTAAAAATAAACATTTTTACGCTATTTAGATTTTTTTTTATTGAGGCTTTTGTTATATTTCAAATAAATCAATTTAATAATTTATATTTTTTCATTTATCCGCTCCAACGTACTGTCCGATAAACAATGGAGTATTGTATTTGTTTTCTTTTAAAATAAATACAAAAGGTTTATTTGCAATAAAATTAATGGGTTCGGGTTTTTCTTCAGCCATCAAAGCGGATGTGAGCATTATAACTGCAGTTGCGGCAGCAGCTTCGGTTCCTTTTTCATCTATTTCAAAAAACACTTTTTGTATAACTTCACTTATATTCAAATCTTTCTGTCCTGAAATTCCCGAGAAGTCGGCATTTTCGTCAAAAGCACTTTTAATTCCCAAATCAGAAATAACATCCGATAGCGGAAATCCTGATTCAATTTTAAATTTCGGGATTTCCATATACACTTCTTTAGGACTTAAATTATCCAAAATCTTTTGGTATTCTTCTTTATCGGGAAGTAATTTATGAATATTCTCCGCAGTACTATTTTCGGGCAAGATAATCAGCAAAGACAATTCGGAAGTTTTATAATCCAGTTTTATTATTTGTTTTTCTTTTATATGTGCATAATTTATCCAATTTTGCTTTTGAATCATAAAATCCTTTCTTAAAACATTATCTTTATTTTGATAAAAATCTTTTTCCTTTGTAAAAGATTCGTCGAAAGGAAACTTCCAGTCGGATTTAATATAAAGGGCATTTACCAAAACCAACTTGGTAAGATTATTTAATGTTCCTTTACCGATAAGATTTTTAATTCTTTCTTTTGTGATTTCTTCAACCCAAAAATTAATTTCTTTCTCCGCATTTCGGGGATTATTTTTAAAATCCATTTGTTCAAAAGCCCCGTCAAAATATCCGGAAATATCTGAACGATATTTATCAAGAACATTATAAGTATTTTCTATAAAAACTTTATTGGCAAGATTAAATTCAATGGTCATATCTTTTTCCAGACTTTTTAAATAATTATAATAATCGCCGATTTTTCCGAAAAAAACATCTGGATTTTTATGAAATCCCATAACTTCCGACATTTCTTTTGCCGTTTCTCCGGCTGCTCCCGAATAAACCATACCTAATGCAATATTTAATGATACCGGAGAAAATGAAATATTTTTACCTGCATTTTCCTCACTTAAAATACTAAATATATTAAAAGAAAAATTTTTTTTTTTTTCATACATATCTTTTGGTTTTGCAATTATAAATTTATCTGCGCTGTCAGCATTTCTGTTTTTGACAGATTCACTCACGACTAATTTACTTTCATTAGGTTTCTCTATTTTTTTTACCGCTCCGGCTTTGCCCTGCGTATCATCCTTTTCCGAGCCCGAAGGTCTGTCAATAACCAACTTACTGTCATCGGGTTTTACTTCGGTTGTTTGACTTGTATCCTGAGAGCTTTCTAAAGACTTTGAAGTTGTTTTACATGAAATAACACAAATCGTCAATAATATTATTATTAACGATGTCAAACCAATTATATATATTTTTTTCATAAGCTTAAAGTTTTAATATATAATTATCAATATTTATGCCATTATAAAAAATTTTCACGTTGCAATAAAAACAAATCTGTTAATAAAATCAAACTTTTTATAAAATAAAAAAATAAGGATTTGCGTATTTTTGAATTATGAAATTTAAAATAGATATTGCCTGGAAAATTATGATTACACTTATCAGAAACAAGTATCTGATAAGTATTCTGGCTTTTGTAATCTGGATTTCTGTTTTTGACACTTATAGTTTAGTTGACAGATATTCCAATATTATCAGGCTGAATTCTCTAAAAAAAGAACATTATTTTTTCCGCCAGGAATTATTGTTATATCAACAGCAATACAAGGAATTATTTTCAGGGAAAAAAGAACTGGAGAAATTTGCCCGGGAGCAATATTTAATGAAAAAAGAAAACGAAGATGTATTTATAATTGTTTTTGATTAGTTTAATTCGGGATTAATCGGAAAGTTTTTCCATACCTGATAACGTCTGTCAACAAGATTTAAAGAACTTACCCACAAACTATTTTCTTTTTTAAAAACAATATTTGGAGTAGTTTTGGCAACCAGCCATGCATTATTATTAATTTCTTCGGTAAGTTGTCCTTTTGTCCAACCCGAATAACCTACAAAGAATTTTGTATTGTCTTTTGTAGCTAATCCTTTATTTACGAGTTCTCTTATTTTATCCAAATCTCCGTCTAAATAAAGACCGGGAGCAATTTCTTCGCAATTTTTGATATTTTTAAACCGATGTATGAAATGAATTACATCAGGATCTACAGGACCTCCGAGATACAAATCAAAATCAGTATCTTTAAATCCGTCTAATGTATCTTGAAGTTTCATTCCTGATTTATGATTAAGAATAAAACCCATGTGCGAATCATTATGGTCATCAATTAAATATACTACTGCTCTTGAAAAAATATTATCAGCCAACAAGGGTTCTGCAATTAATACAGTTCCGATATCAGGTTTAATGTTATTTGAAACAATTCTTAATATGTCAATATCAAATATCATAATGCAAATATAATTATTTTTTTTAATTAATCCAAAAAAAGTTATTAAATATAAAAAGTTCATTATAAATTTAGTAACTAATCAGTGTGTAAGTTAGAAATGGTTTTTTTTAATATTTCGGTACGCTGTACCTTAAGATTGAATAATGAACAAAGATTTATGATTTGAGAAATATTGCTTATTCGTAAATAAAAAAAAATCGGAGCATTGACTCTAATTAATAACAAAAAAATTTAAATATGACTTCAAACCATAAAATTGAATGTTTTTTTTGAATATTTATATTAAAAATAATGATGATTTTTATTATTATGAGATGAATATATATCATTTTTTTTGCAATTTAACATCACAAAAAATACGATAATCTAATAATTGTAATTATATACAACATAATATAAAAACAATTGTTTTATTTGTAAAAGATAATCAAATTTAATTTTGATTTATCTTTTCTCTTTTTCATGGTTGATTGGGGTTAGTACAAAAGAGCTCGGGTTCCCAAATCCGGGCTCTTTTTATTATTGCATGATTGTATATATAAATATATTAAGGAAATATGTAAAAGAGGTTTAACTTATCAAATCTCTTCGAAATCGGTATATTCTCCGGACTTCTTATCTTTCTTATTTTTATTATCCTCAGGGATATGTTCTATATCAATTTCTCCTTCTTTTTTATTTTTCTTTTTATAATCGTTTTCATTAAAATCAAATCCGCTTTGTTTCATCTTTCTTTTAATATACCACCTGAGAATTGCAGGAACAATAATTCTAAAAATCAATTTTACTGCAAAATAAATTACAAGAAAAATAAATAATATTCTGATAATGTAAAGCATATTATAAAGTATTACAAAAGTTTTAAAACAATAAAAACCACTATAAATCCGATAATCCAGCCAAGATATATCTGGAAAGAATTATGTTTTCGGAGCATCAATCTTGCAGTTCCCACTAATCCTGAAATCAGAATTGAAATTAAAAGATAAAATCTTATATCCAATCCGAAATCCGAAAAAAGATAAAATAATAATGCAATTAAGCCTCCCGTTCCGCAAGTATGTAAACTAAGTTTATGTAATATTGAAATAAACATACAAATAAATACCAGAACGACTGATGATAAAACAATTTTTAGTAGAATTTCGGGAAAAACCACTCTGCTCATAAAATAAAAACTCAAAGCATACAAGACTCCCACAACAAACAAAGACAATATTCTGTCTTTTTGTGAATCCGTTTGAATCTTCGAAATCAGGTTAAAATAATATAATACAGGAATAAGCAATGCCGGCATTAAAAAAGTCATTACAAAAAAAATAAAATATATTGATGTTTTAATATTACTATCTATAATCGAGATATAGTGTCCCGAGTTAAAAACAATAAAACAAGCAATACTGGTAATAATCAGCGGATGAAAAACTATGCTAATAAAATTTGCTGATATATTTAAAAATTTACTCAGATTCATTATAATTCTTTTCTAAGTCTTGCCACGGGGATTCCCAGTTGTTCTCTATATTTTGCAATTGTTCTGCGTGCTATTCTATATCCTTTTTCTTTTAATATTACAGATAAATTTTCATCTGTAAGAGGTTCGGTTTTGGATTCGTTTTCAACACATTCTTTTAATATATGTTTTATTTCCCTTGTAGAAACTTCTTCTCCCGATTCGTTTTGAATTCCTTCGGAGAAAAAGTGTTTTAATAAATAATTCCCGTAAGGTGTTTGAATATATTTACTATTTGCAACTCTGGAAATTGTTGAAATATCAAGATTGGTTAATTTTGCAATATCTTTTAATATCATTGGTTTTAATTTGGCTTCGTCGCCTTCGAGGAAGAATTCTTTCTGAAATTCTATAATTGCATTAATAGTAAATAATAATGTATTTTGTCTTTGTCTGATTGCATCAATAAACCATTTTGCAGAATCCAGTTTTTGTTTAATAAAAACTGCAGCTTCTTTATCCGAAATTTTAACTTTATTGGTTTCCGAAAAATTATTATACATTTCCAGATAATTTTTATTTACTTTTAATTCAGGTACATTATATGAATTCAAAGACACTTCAATTTTTCCGTCGTTAATTTCAAGAACAAAATCCGGTATGATAGTATTCATGGAATTACTTTTGGATTCTCCGTATGAACTACCCGGCTTGGGATTTAGTTTAAGTATTATACCTAGAGCTTGTTTTAGTTCAACTTTAGATATATTACATTTTGCAATAATTTTTGAATAATGTTTTTTTGTAAATTCTTTAAAATAATCTTTAATAATTTTTTCGGCTAATTCAACTTCACTTGTTCTGTTTTCGATTCTTGATATTTGAAACAGCAGACATTCTTGCAGAGTTTGCGCTCCTACGCCCGCAGGGTCCAGTTCTCGAATCATTATTAATACTTCTACTAATTCTTCCTGTTTAACAATAATATTTTTAGAAAATGCGATATCATCTACTATTGCTTCAACATCTCTTCTTAAATAGCCGTCTTCATCAATATTTCCAATGATAAAATCTGCAATAAAATCTTGCTTATCGGTAATTGGCTTTAATCTCAACTGGTCTCTCAGATATTCGGGAAAAGATTTTGATTCGGAGTGAGGAATATCGTGTTGTTCATCGTCTTTAGAATAATTGTTTGTGTTAAATTTATATGCAGGAATCTCATTATCATCATCTCCTATATAATCTTCTAGAGAAAACTCATCATCATTTTCATTGTTATCGCTTTCCGTATTGTTATCTTCGTAAATTTCTTCTTCTTCGTTGCCTTCTTCCAGTGCAGGGTTTTCTTCCAGTTCTTTTTTAATTCTTTGTTCTAATTGCAAAGCCGGCAACTCCAACAACTTAATCATTTGAATCTGTTGAGGAGAAAGTTTTTGTAACAGTTTTTGATTTAAGTTTTGTTTCAGCATAATAAAATTTCTACAAGTTTCTTCAAAGATAATCTTTTTTTTTAAAATTCAGCATTTTTTGGAGTTCTTGGGAACGGAATTACATCTCTGATATTACTCATTCCCGTAACAAAAAGCATTAATCTTTCAAAACCAAGTCCATATCCGCTATGAGGTACAGTCCCGAATTTTCTGGTTTCCAGATACCACCATAGTTCTTTCTCCGGTATATTCATTTCTTTCATTCTTGTTTTAAGTTTATTATAATCCTCTTCACGTTGCGAACCTCCGATAATTTCTCCGATTTGCGGAAATAACACATCCATTGCCCTGGCAGTTTTTCCGTCATCATTTTGCTTCATATAAAAGGCTTTTATTTCTTGAGGATAATCGGTTATTATTACCGGCTTTAAAAAATGTTTTTCCACCAGATATCTTTCATGTTCGCTTTGTAAATCAAATCCCCATTTTTCGACGGGATACTCAAATTGTTTTTTCTTATTAGGTTTTGATATCTTTAATATCTCGTATGCATCGGTATAGCTTATTCTTTCAAATTTATTATTTAGAATAAAATTCAACCTTTCAATCAGATTCATTTGATCTCTTTGATTTACAGGTTTCTGATTTTGCTCCTGTTCTCTTCGTTTGCTAAGAAATTCAATATCCTTACTGCAATTTTTTAAAGCATAACTTACCAGATATTTGAGCATTTCTTCGGCAAGATCCATATTATCATTTATATCATAAAAAGCCATTTCGGGTTCAATCATCCAGAATTCGGATAAATGTCTTGTCGTATTTGAATTTTCGGCTCTGAAAGTTGGTCCGAAAGTATATATCTCGGATAATGCAAGTGCTGCAAGTTCGCCTTCAAGTTGTCCCGAAACGGTAAGATTGGTTTCTTTTCCAAAAAAATCTTTGGAATAATCAACATTTCCGTCATCATCAAGAGGCGGATTTTTTGGATTTAAAACACTTACTCTGAACATTTCTCCTGCACCTTCACAATCTGCACCGGTAATTATCGGAGTGTGGATATTATAAAAGCCTTTATCATTAAAAAATTTATGAATGGCAAATGTCATATTATGTCTTATCCGAAAAACTGCTCCGAAAGTATTTGTTCTGAACCTGAGGTGAGCAATTTCCCTTAAAAATTCCAGACTGTGTTTTTTTGGTTGTAAAGGATACTCATCGGGATTTGCCTGTCCGAGTATTTCAATATCTTTACTTAATAATTCTACATTTTGTCCGCTTCCTGCCGATTCGGTTAAGTCCCCGCAAACAGATAATGCCGCACCTGTATGAATTTTGCTTAATAAAACTTCCGTTTTATCATCAACATCAACTACAACTTGCAGATTATCAATAGTTGAACCGTCGTTAAGTGCAATAAAAGCTACGTTTTTACTCACTCTCTTATTTCTCACCCATGCTTTTATAAGTACATTCTCTCCTGGTTTTGCAGTACTTAATATTTCAATAATTTTTGTTCTTTTCATAATTAAACAATAATATAATCTTTAATAATCCGATTGCAAAAATAACTAAATTGGTAAATTTATAACAAAAAAACAAAGAGAAGAAAAATATTTTATGAAATTTATAAGTTGTAGTTGATAATTTCAACGGTATTATACCAGACAGGCAAGATAATCATAATGCGGTCCTTTGGTTACAAAGTGCATATTATATCCGCATTCTGAGGCAATGGCTTCAACTATATACGGGTCGGCAAACAACCAAAAGAAATCTTTACTGAATAGATTTTTATATTGTAAATTATATACTATTTCTCCGTAATATCTGTCATTATTTATCGGAATATTCTGAGCTTTGCCACTATCAAGATACAAATACTGCAAATCGGACGAGTCGAAAACAATTTTCCCGCTTGGAGTTAAAAAAGATTTAAGATATTCGAAAAGTTCGGGAAGATTGGGCATTGTCCCTGCGATGCCGATTCCATTCATCAGAAGATAAATAGTGTCAAATTCTCCCTGTTTAAAGTCAAAAATATCTCCGTATATAACATTCTTCAACCCTCTTTTTTCCATTACTTCGCAACATCCCGGGGATATATCAATTGCAGTAACATCATATCCCATATTTTGCAAATATAAGGAATGAGCTCCTGCACATGCTCCTATATCAAGTATTTTTCCTCTTGCCAGTTCCATTGCTTTCTTTTCATGAATGGGCATATCCCTGTATGAACGGAATAAATATGAGGCTTGTAATTCTTCTGTATCTGCCAGGTCTGAATGAACGAGTATCTTGGCGTCAGTGTCTCCTGCAAAATAATCTTTGCAACATTGTCCGAAAATATCAATTTGTTTGGTCATCCGTATAATTTATAAAAATTCTCAAATAAAATAATATGTTTTTATAGATTTAACATAATTTTATACGCAACTTTAAATATAAAGTTACTATAATTTCACAGATAAAACAGTTTTGTTATGAAATTTGTATGCCTCGCCACAAATTTACATTAATGCATAAATATAAACTGATGTTGTTATTAAACTCCCATATGCTTGTACAATAATAAAAATCTACTTTTTATAAAGCAATTGTTTGCAAGCATCAGACCCCAAAGGGACAAAGATTAATTCCTATTCCGTTTTATTTTTTATTTTCCTGTATTCATAAAACAGTCCTCCGAATATCATCAGCAGTAAAATAACCGAAAATGCATAAGAAATTCTAACGCCTTTTTTATAAGATTCGGGTTCAAAACTGAATTTTATAGTATGTTCTCCTTCAG
>SLSH01000031.1 GCA_007130555.1 Bacteroidales bacterium | reverse complement strand
TTATCGGTTTTTTTAATAAGCATTATAACTATTGATATTTATCAGTATAAATAATTTATAAAAAATATAAACTGCATTTTTTTTTGAAAAAAACTTTTAAAATGCGTTAATTATGATATTTTTGCATAATATTTTGTAAAAAAATGTGGACTAAGGTTGCAAGAATAATACTCAAAAATCGTATAGCTCTGCTAATCGGGATAGGAATAATTACAATTTTTATGTTATCGCGGGTAAAAAATGTAGAGATTGATTATCATTTTGCAAATATGCTTTCGGAAAAGCATCCGACTTATTTGGACAATTTAAGGTTTAAAGAAATATTCGGAGAAGAATCAAGTGTTATTATCAGCGGATTTATTGATAATACTTTTTTTGAACTGAATAAATTTAAAGATTTTCAGAATTTATGTGAAAGATTAAATAACATAGAAGAGGTCGAGGGAGTTATATCCGTTTCTCAGGCATTAAATGTCCGGCAAGTAACTGTAACAGACGAAGATGGCAGAACAAGGAGAGAGTTTGAGACTTATCCGCTTTTTTCTGATGAAATAAATTCGCAAAACGAATTAGACAGTTTAAAGGATATTTTTTATTCACTGCCTTTTTATTATAATTTTATTTATAACAAGGAAAATAATGTTTATTTATTAATTGTTTCGGTTTCTGCCGATATAATAAACAGCGAAAAAAGAATTCCTACGGTTAGAGGCATAGAAAAAATAATACGCGAATATGCCGGAAAAAATGATTTACAGGTACATATTTCGGGGATGCCTTATATCCGAACAAATATGATGAATTTAATAAAGCAGGAAATAAAACTATTTATTATTCTTGCCGTCATTATATGTATTATAATTCTTTATCTGTTTTTCAGGTCGTTTAAGGTTGTAGGAGTTTCAATATTTGTTGTCGGAATAGGTGTTGTTTGGGCAGTTGGATTAATGGGAATATTGTCGTATAAAATAACCATACTTTCGGCAATGATACCGCCACTACTAATTGTAATCGGTATTCCCAATGCAATATTTTTTCTGAATAAATACCATTATGAAACAAAAAGGCACGGAAATAAAATTCTTGCTTTGCAAAGAGCAATCAGTAAAATCGGTAATGCAATATTCTTAACTAACATTACTACAGCAGTAGGATTTGCAACTTTTATAATTACAAACAGCAGATATCTGGTAGAATTTGGAATAATTGCTTCATCGGGAATCTTATTTGTTTTTATAATTGCTCTTACTGTTATCCCCTGTGTTTTCAGCTTTCTTAAAGCACCTTCAAAAAAATATACAAAACATTTGGATTATAAATTTGTAAACTCATTTGTAGGAATATTGCTTATTTTAGTTTTAAAATACAGAATCAGGATTTATTCGGTTGTTATATTGATATTAATTCTGAGTATTTTCGGGATTACAAAAATTGAACGCACGGGTTATTTGCTTGAAGATATGAAACATGATGACCCTGTGTATAAAGACCTGAAATTTTTCGAGAAACATTTTAACGGGGTAAAACCTTTGGAAATTTCGATAGAATCAAAAGATTCTCTGAATGTTCATGATAGAATCAATCAAATAGAAAAACTTGACCAACTACAGCAAGCATTAACAAAATATCCGGAATTATCACGTTCAATGTCAATTGCAGACGCGGTTAAATTTCTGTATCAGGGATACAGCAGAGGTAATATTGAAAACTATGCATTACCACCCAACCCTAGGACTTATGAAATAATTTTTGACAGATTGCCTCAAAATGTAAACAGGGATTTATTGAATTCTTTTACAGATTCTACAAACACCTTTGCACGAATAAGCTTAAATTGCGAAGATATCGGAACAGCAAAAATGAAGGATTTATTACCGAAAATTCAAAAAGATATTGATACAAATTTCCCCCCCGAAAAATTTAATACGATAATGACAGGAATAGGTATTTTATATTTTGTGGGGTCTCAATATCTGATAAACAATCTGTTTATAAGTTTGTCCCTGGCAATATTTGTTATCTCTTTATTTTTATTCTGGATGTTCAGGTCGTTAAGAATGGTGTTTATCTCATTAATCCCGAATATTATTCCGATGCTTATTACTGCAGCTTTAATGGGATATTTCAATATACCTTTAAAACCTTCAACTATCCTGGTCTTTAGTATTGCATTCGGGATATCTGTCGATAATACGATTCATTATCTTGCAAAATACAGACAGGAACTAAGATTAAATGCATGGAATATCGGAATTTCGGCAAAACTCGCTTTAAAAGAAACCAGCGTAAGCATGATGTACACTTCTGTTGTTCTGTTTTTTGGTTTTGGAATTTTTACCGCCTCGGATTTCGGAGGAACTGTTGCTTTGGGATTACTGGTTTCAATAGCATTATTTGTTGCAATGTTCTCTAATCTTGTAATATTACCGTCTTTATTATTATCTTTGGAAAATCATTTTACTAAAAAGAGATTTAAAGAACCTCAGATCAAAATATATGAAGATGAAGAGGAGTATGATAAAATTGAAAAAAATAATATAGACGAATAGTATAGTTTTAATAAAATAAAGTTATGAAAATTAAAAAATCACGTTATTCATATAAAAGAAGAATCCTTGTTACCGGAGGTGCAGGTTTTATAGGAAGCGCATTGGCAGAGAAACTTGCCGACGATACCGACAATCTCGTTATTGTTGTAGATAATCTTTCTACCGGAAATATTAAAAAAATCCGTGATGATAAGAAAAATTTAATATTTATCAAGTCTGATGTAAATGAATATAAAGACATAATGGAAATAATGCTGTCGTACCAATTTAATTATGTTTTTCATTATGCTGCAGTTGTTGGTGTTAAAAGAACTCAGGAAAATCCTGTTTGTGTCTTAAAAGATATTAAAGGCTTGGAGAATATTTTACGCCTATCAAAAAATATAGGAGTTAGAAGAATTTTTTATGCTTCATCTTCCGAAGTTTACGGAGAACCTGTAGAAGTTCCGCAAAATGAACATACTACTCCTTTAAATTCAAGACTGCCTTATGCAATAGTGAAAAATCTAGGCGAAGCATATTTAAAATCATATCATAAGGAATATGGTCTGGATTACACAATTTTTAGATATTTTAATACGTACGGACCAAAACAAAGTATAGATTTTGTTATCAGTAAATTTCTTGTTGCCGCATTAAAAAATAATAACATTACAATTTATGGGGACGGAAAACAAACCCGTACATTTTGTTATATAAATGATTGTATAGATGCCTGTGTTAAAATTGCTTATCAAGATTTATTCATTAATGATGTGATAAATATTGGTAATTCTAAAGAAGTTCATATTATTGATTTGGCAAAAACAATAATTAAAATTACAAATTCCTCTTCAAAAATAGTACATCATAAGCCTTTGACCGAAGGAGATATGAGAAGACGTTGCCCGGACAATTCTTTAATGGCAAAAGTTCTCGAAAGAGACTTAATCCCTATTGAGGAGGGTGTTAAAAAAATAATTGACGAAGGTCTTTTTGAACTAAAAAACCGCAGATAATATGCATTCTTATAATGATTTACTAAAAATAATTAATTCCGAACTTAATAAACTTAATTTTGATAAAGAACCTCAAAATTTATATCAGCCTATAAATTATGTAATAAAAAACGGAGGAAAAAGGATACGCCCTGTTCTTACACTTATGTCCTGTGAACTTTTTGGAGGAGACTATAAAAATGCTGTCAGTTCAGCTTTGGCAATAGAAATTTTTCACAATTTTACATTATTGCATGACGATATGATGGATAATGCTGATGTGCGGAGAGGAAATCCTACCGTACATATAAAATGGAATGATAATATTGCCCTGCTTTCTGGTGATGCGATGTCTATTATTGCATATAAATTAATTTCCGAAAGCCCCGTAAATCTTACAGATATTTTAAATACATTTTCAAATACTGCTCTTAATATTTGCGAAGGACAACAGTACGACATGGATTTTGAAGATAATCCTGATGTCAGCGAAGAAGAATATATAAAAATGATAACTCTTAAAACCGCAGTATTACTTGCCTGTAGTTTAAGAATAGGAGCTCTCTCCGCAAATGCAAAGCAAGAAGATTGCGAAAATATTTACGAGTTCGGAAAAAATCTTGGCACAGCATTTCAGTTGCAGGATGATTTTTTAGATGTTTACGGCGATACAAATAAATTCGGTAAAAATATCGGCGGAGATATTATTTTAAATAAAAAGACTTTTCTTTTGATTAAAGCTCTTAAAGAGGCAAAAGGACAAGACTATCAAAATTTAATACATTGGATCAATGCAAAAGATTTTAATAATCAGGAAAAAATTAATGCTGTCATAACTATTTTTAATAATCTTAATATCAAAGAATACACTTTACAAAATATGGAAAAATATTATAATAAAGCGTATGAAATTTTTGATAAAATCCCGATAGAAAACGAAAGAAAAAAAGTAGTTATTGATTTTGCCGAAAGTTTAAGAAGAAGAGATTGTTAAAATTATATAAAAAACGGCCAACCATATTCAGGCATTAACAAATAAGTATAGGGTATAAGGGGATAAGGTATAAGGGGACCTTCCATATTACCCTATGCCCTATACCCCTATACCCTTAAAACTACTCATAAGCCATTAAAATACAATTAAAAAGTTCCTTTTGTCTAAAGTTGTTGACTATAAGCAACTTATCAAAGTCAGAATAATTTATTGTCATGTACTAAAAAAAAATATCAAACTTTTTTGTTTACTTAAACTTTTTTATAATTTTGTTACCTGTAAAAATTTTAAAATTATGAGTCTAATTAAAGGAGAAGTTATTCAGGTTATTGGTCCGGTAGTTGATGTAAAATTCGAAAGGACAAAGGATGAACTTCCTAAAATTTTCGAAGCATTAGAAATAATCAAACAGGATAATAGCGTTTTAGTTGTTGAGTGTCAGCAACATATAGGTGAAAATACTGTCAGAACGATTTCTATGGATTCTACAGACGGTTTATACAGAGGGATGGAGGTTATAGCAACAGGACAACCAATTAAGATGCCGACAGGCGAAAAAGTTAAGGGACGATTAATGAATGTCGTAGGTAAATCAATAGACGGACTTAAACCTCTTTCTAATGAAGGCGGAAATCCGATTCATAGAGAGCCTCCTAAATTTGTTGATTTAAGTACCGAAACAGAAGTTCTTTATACGGGAATTAAGGTAATTGATTTAATAGAACCTTATTCTAAAGGAGGTAAAATCGGACTGTTCGGTGGTGCCGGTGTCGGAAAAACCGTACTTATTCAGGAATTGATAAATAATATTGCCATCGGATATGAAGGATTATCTGTTTTCGGAGGAGTGGGAGAACGTACACGCGAGGGAAATGACCTGCTGAGAGAAATGATTGAAGCAGATATCGTAAAATATGGAGACGAGTTCAAAAAATCTATGCATGAAGGCTCGTGGGATTTAAGTAAAGTTGATGAAAAAGAATTAGAACAATCTAAACTAAGTATGGTTTTCGGTCAAATGAACGAACCCCCGGGAGCACGCGCAAGAGTAGCATTGTCAGGATTAACAATCGCCGAAGAATTCAGAGACGGAGGCTCATCTTCAACAGGAAGAGATATTTTGTTTTTTATTGACAATATTTTCAGATTTACACAGGCAGGTTCTGAAGTATCGGCATTGTTAGGAAGAATGCCGTCTGCAGTTGGATATCAACCAACTCTTGCAACAGAAATGGGCGAAATGCAGGAAAGAATTACATCAACTAACACAGGCTCTATTACATCTGTACAAGCTGTATATGTGCCGGCAGACGACTTAACCGACCCTGCCCCCGCTACAACTTTCGCTCACTTAGATGCTACAACAGTATTAAGCAGAAAAATTGCCGAACTCGGAATATATCCCGCAGTTGACCCGCTTGACTCTTCATCCAGAATTCTTACTCCGGAAATAGTAGGCGAAGAACACTATAATACAACGCAAGATGTAATTCAGATTTTACAAAGATATAAAGACCTGCAAGACATCATTGCAATACTTGGAATGGACGAATTGTCCGATGAAGACAAAATTACTGTTCACAGAGCAAGAAGAATTCAAAGATTTTTATCTCAACCATTCCATGTCGCAGAAGCTTTTACAGGAATTAAAGGTGTTCTTGTGAAAATCGAAGATACAATTAAAGGTTTCAGAATGATATTAAACGGAGATGTGGACAAATATCCCGAAGCAGCTTTTATGCTCGTGGGAACTATCGAAGAAGCAATTGAAAAAGGAGAAAAAATCCTTGCTAAAAAATAATGATTTATGAATTTGGAAATTTTAACTCCCGAAAAAACAATTTTTAATGGTACCGTGCAAATGGTAAGAGTACCGGGAACAAAAGGATTGTTCCAGATTCTGAAAAATCATGCCCCAATTATTTCTACATTAGAAAAAGGAAAAATAAGACTGCGGAATATGTCCGGAAATATTACAGAATTTGATGTAAATAAAGGATATATTAAATGTGCCAAAAATAATATTACAATATTGATACAGGAATAATACTTTTCTAATGACAATAATTAAACCTTTCTTATTTTTTTTAGTCTTTTGTTTTATTATTAAATTTTAATTCAAATGAGATATATCTTTTTAATCCTATTGACAGGTATTTATTTTAGTTTATTCTCTCAACATCCCGGAGGAATGACAGGTATGCAGACACCCGAAGGAATAATTTACGGCTCGGTATTTGAAAAAATAAAAGGAGAACCCGTAGAATATGCTAACATCGTTGTTTATTCCCATAGAGACAGCTCTATCGTTACGGGAGCAATTACCGATAAAAACGGAACATTCAGAATTGATAATGTTAATTACGGACGTTTTTTTGTAGAAATACAATTTATAGGTTTTGGGAAACATACTATTCCCGAGATTATTATAAAACCTGATAATAAAATAGTTGACCTCGGCAGGATAGAAATAGAATTATCTGCCGAAATGCTTGATGAAGTACGGATTGAAGCTACCGTTGACAGGGTTGAATATCGTCTGGACAGAAGAATAGTTAATGTAAGTCAGGATTTGAGCGCAGCAGGAGGAACTGCTGTGGACGCATTACAAAATGTGCCGGGTGTACAGGTAGATATTGAAGATAATGTGTCAATCAGAGGAACTCAAAGTTTTCTCGTTTTAATTGACGGAAGACCAAGCCCAGTACAAGGTAGCGAAGCTCTGCAACAAATCCCCGCAAACTCAATAGAATCAATAGAAATAATTACAAATCCTTCGGCAAGATATGACGCGGAAGGAGTGGGCGGAATTATTAATGTTATTATGAAAAGAGACAGAAAACCGGGGTATAATGCACAGGTAACTGCAAACTACGGATCTTTTAATTCTTACGGGGGAGACTTTCTTGTTAATATACGAAAAGAAAAACTGAACTTTTTTATCGGAGGAAATTATAATGAAAATATTTATCGAGGCTCGGGACATGAAGACAGAAGAAATTATCTTCCCGGTGATACTACTACTTTTTATTTAACTACTAAGAATGACAGAGAAATGATCAGGAATTCAGGAGCATACAGAATAGGACTGGATTATAATATCAGCGAAAGTGATATTATTACCATTACAGGACGATATAATACAAATGTATTCGGACGTTCTTTAAATTCAACCGCTGCAGGTTATATGCTGAATAAAAATGAAGGAATACCATTTAATGAATATAATTACATAACAAATAATAATTCAAAAACAAACTGGGGATATTATTCAGGTGATTTTAATTATTTAAAGAAATTTTTAAAACCCGGACATGAGTTACAGGTGTATTTTAGTTATGCAGAAAATTTTAGCGATAAAAATACCTGGTTTAGCGAAGAGGAAATTGGTTTTTTATTAGAACCTTCTGGTATTATTGATAGTACCAGAACTATTGACACAGGTTCCGGAAACGAAATAATTGCCAAGGCAGATTATGAAATACCTCTTTTCGAAAACAGTAAACTTGAAGCAGGGTATCAAATAAGAATGTCGGAAATCGGAAATGATTATAAATATCAGAAATTAAGTATAACAGATGACTGGAATACAATAAATTTTAATCCTTATAATTTTTTACAGAATATTCAATCGGGATATATGGTGTTTTCTAATACAGGAGATAAAATTGGATATATGCTCGGACTTAGAACCGAATATACTGACAGGCTTTTTAAACAAACTCTCACATCTGAAGAATGGGCGTATAATGATTTTGATTTTTTTCCTTCAATGCATTTATCCTATAAATTGCCTAAAGACATACAAGTAATGGCAAGCTATAGCAGACGATTGCAACGCCCAAGACCATGGAATCTTGACCCTTTTATAGATGTTGTTGACCCGAATAATGTCAGAAGAGGAAATCCTCTGTTAGAACCGGAATATACGAACTCTATGGAGTTAAATCTTCAGAAAAGATTTAATACTAATTTCATATCTTTCGAAACATACTACCGCCATACAACAAATAAAATTGAAAGATTTATTGAAATAGACTCAGTAAACCCCGAAATATTTGTTTCTACTTTTAAAAATATCGGAGAAAGTTTTGCGGCAGGCTCCGAACTAACGGCAAATCTGAATATTACTAAATGGTGGAATTTCAATATAAGCGGGAGCGCTTTTTATTATGAAATTGTTGACATAAATAATGCTTTTTCGTGGACATCACGATTAAACAATACTTTTAGGATTTTTAATAAAGGGACAAGCATACAGTTAAGCGGATTTTATTTTGGACGGTCAATCAGAGCTCAGGGAGAAATGAAACCAATGTATATGATAAACGCAGGAATTCGTCAGGACTTTTTTGACAGAAAATTATCCCTGAACTTTAATGTTAGAGATGTTTTTAGAACAATGGGACACGAAATGATTTTTGAAACAGATGAATTTTATTCATATACAAATATCTCAATTACATCCCCGACTTTTAGATTATCTCTAACATATAATATCAATGACTTTACTCCACGCAGAGAAAGACAAGTGGAAATTGGTGTCGGTAGAGTTGATGAAAGCCTGTAAGGTTTGTAATTGAATCTAATAAATTTAAAAAATATTAATATTATTTGGATTTTTTATTAAATAGTATTACTTTTGCAAAAATATTAAAGTATATAAAAATAAATTACAATGAAAAAAGAAATACATCCTAAAAATTACAGACCTGTTGCTTTTAAAGATATGTCAAACGAGCACATCTTTATTGTCAAATCAACGGTTAATACAAAGGAAAATATTGAAATCGACGGAAAAGAATACCCATTATGTAAATTAGAAATATCCAGCACATCCCATCCTTTTTATACAGGAAAGATGAAACTTGTTGACTCTGCCGGTAGAGTAGATAAATTCAGAAACAGATATAAAAAACATACGGAAAAAACGGATAATAAAGCGAAATCTGAACTTAATAAAGAAACAGAAAAAACTTCGCAACCCGAAAATACCGAGCAACAAGCAAATATGGAGCAACCGGAAAATATTGAACAACAGACAAATCAGGAGCAAACGGAGAATATTGAACAATCTGAAAATCCTGAACAATCCGATAATCCCGAACAATCCGATAATAAAGAAAATGCTTAAATTAGCATAATTGCAAGCAATATCTCTTCAAATATTTATATCACTTTTCAAAAAAATACTGCATTTACAATATCTCTTGTAATACTTCTTTCAATTGTTCTTGAAACCGATTGGTAAGCTGTTTGTGAAGCATTATTAAAATCGCGTCCTGTATAATCATTTCTAATATTTCTTTGGAAAAGATTGTTCCCCTGTTTGTCTGTCAGATTTATTATGCAAGATATTGTAATATAATATTCGGATAAATAAACTCCTTTTTCTGTTGTATTACTTTGTATTGTAATAATATAATCTGCTGTATCTTTGTCATCAACAATATTAAAATCTCTGCCTGTATTACTGATTATTGCATTTTTAAACGGTTTGCCTTCAAGTTCGTTGTCAAATTCTTTTTCATCAGAATTAATGTAAACTGCAGGTTTTTTAATAATTATTCTGACAGACCTTTCCGGGGCAGGTATATTTCTCAGAATGTTTCTTGTCATGTGATCGGTTGATGTTCTTGCTAAATTTGGCATATCAATGCCTATATTTAAAGTTTCAAAATTGCTTACAGAAGAAATTTGTTTCATGGCACAAATTATTTTGCCCTCTGAATCAGATGTTTCGATATTTCGTAATAATCCCGAACCCGAAAAATTAATTCTGAACGGCATATTTTGAACAGGATTATCATTTTTATCAAGTATTCTGAAAGTAACCAAATCGGGGTGGATTTCAACGCCTCTTTTAATAGTTATCTCATTTTCGGGATAATCAATTTTAATGTCATTAAAAAATCTTATAATTTCAGAAAAAATAAAATTCCCGAGATCCGCCTCTTGTCCGTTTATCTCGGTTAAAGTACTCTCGCCTAAATAAAGTTTGATGTCTGCCAATGCATCTGCAAATAATTTATACGCATTGATGTGCATTTTTTTGTCAATCATTTTTTGTGCCTGAAAATATTTGTTCTTTGCATCTTCTATTGCTTTGTTCTTTTTTTCTTGTCTTAATTGTAAATATTTCTCACGGGAAAGCCTGTAATAAACCCAGTAGTTATCATTATCTTCCCATGTGTCAAACAGTTCGTATTCTTCTAATTCCATACTCGTTGTAGCAGTAATATCACTTGAAAAATTTTCCGAAATATTATAATTTATTTCAATAATTGATAACATTGATTTACTTTCGATATTTACGGAAATTTCTGAGGCAAGATTTGCTAATGCTCTTTGTTGAGCACTTTGTATATATTCACCGGGAGAAAATCCACGCTTAGGAGATGAACTGACTCCGATATAATAAAATGGAGATTGTGGTTTTTGTTTTACCCAGTCAGGAATTGATTCATCTGTATTATCAGAAGTCTTCAAAGTACTGCAAGCAAAAAATAATATAAAGCAGGATATAAGAATTATTAAAGTTTTAGTTATTGAGCCCACTATAGAAACTATTTTTTTGCCACCAAGACACCAAGACACAAAGAATTTACAAAGAGTTATACTATTTGAAATCAGCATTTTGTGCATCTTGGTGTCTTGGTGCCTTTGTGGCGAGATTGGTGGTTTTTCGCCTTTTTGGAGTGGACTCGTCATTAGTTTTATAATTTAATTCTCAATAACATATTTATTCACTTCGTACGCAATATATTCCGATACATTATTATATGTTTCCGAAGCCAGAGCATCATAAGTTCTAATTGTTTTTCTTGCTTTAAAAAGATTTTGTAATTCTTCAACATCTCTTCTGTTATCTTTGATTACATCTTCTTTATTTTTCGATGTACGGCTTCCCCAGTATCCCGGAACTAAATCGTTTGTATTAACGCCATAAGTTGCATAATGTATATTATCATATACTTTAAAAGTTCTTAAACCACTGTTAAGAATTTCTTTAGTCCTTTCATTTATTAATCTGAACGAAATATTTATATCGATTGTTCTTGACATTTTAAATTCTTTATAAGTAATTTTATCATATTCCGTTCTGTATTCATATTTTTCGGTTTCGGTGTTTTTATATCTTACCCGCTTTTTAAGATATCCTCGTTGAATAGTTTCATGAAGTCGCCCCGCATTATAATTAAAAGATGTTATTTCACAATATAAAACGGCATCAGATACGGTAAATGTAATTGTACTATGAATATTATCCGAGATTTGTAATTTTGTCCGGTCAATTAATTTTATAAACGGATTATTCAATTTTTGAATACTGTTGATAATCTCATTTTTAATATTTTTTTCAATTGATTTACGGGAAGAAGAATTCTTTATCGGAGCAATGGCAATTATAACAGTGCCTTTTTCCAGACACTCATTTTTTAAATCATAAACATCTTTATATGCACCAATTTTATTTGTTATTCTTTTAAGTTTAAAGTATGCTTCTTTATACTTACGGTTATTAATAAGTAATAAACAATCTCTGTAAACAGGTTCATATATCGCAATATTTAATTGTTCTTTAACATCTCTGTAATTTGGATGGATTTCAATTATCTCCTTAAAACATTGTTCAGCCTTGGAAAAAGATTCTGTGTGCAAATAATTCATTGCTTCAAAATATTTATCTTCAAGAAATATGTTTTTAACTTCGCTGTAATAATCATAATAATACGAAGGAAAGTTTAATTCTACATTTACGGTTCTGATTTTGTTGTAATATGCCTTTGCGTCAAGATAATAATAAACTGCTTCTTTGTTTCTTTGTTCGTTATAAGCTCTGTTAAAATCGGATAGCTTTGTTCCCAAAGTTAATTCCCCCGTTCTTTTTAAACCTGTTATTGCATCAATATTTGTTTTTTTCCTGAGTAAAGCTCTGTAATATAGTTCCGCAGCATCAGAAAACAAACCGGCTTCTTCCATCTTTGATGCCTGTCTTGTAAATCTTTTTGAAGCACATGAAGTAAATGTTATTACTGCAACCGATAATAATAAAAATATTACAGCTTTTACTTTCATAATGTTTAGTTTAATATTATCCAAATATACAATATACAAAGATATATATTCTTATTTTAAAAAAGAAAAATCCAGTTTACTAAACTTTTAATTTGGATTTGTAAAAAATTATTATTACTTTTGTATCTAATATAATATTATAATTTAATGTTACTTGAATTAGTGATAATTTTTAAAGTGCAGTTTTTGTAACTAATTTAAAAAATATATTTATGAAAAAAAATGTTTTATTATTCTTATCAATCTGTATGTTTTTTGGATATACAGTAAGTGTTAGTGCACAAGGAGTGTCTATAAGTGCCGAAGATAATGATCCTCACGAGTCGTCATTATTGGACATTGAATCCACTGAAAAAGGATTCTTGATTTCCCGTATGACTACGGCACAAAGAAATGCAATTTCAAATCCTGCCGAATCCTTGTTGATTTTTAATACAACTACAAGATGTTTTGAATGGTGGGATGCAGAAACTTCTATATGGATATTGATGAGTTGCGGAGATGATGATAAATCTTCCGGTAAATCCTATACATACGAATCTTCTACTTGCGGAAATCAGATTACAGATGTTCAGGGAAACATATATAACACCATTAAAATTGGTAATCAATGCTGGATGTCGGAAAATTTAAAAACTATTAGATATAACGATAATACAGATATTGCATTGGTTGAAGACAATGTGAAATGGAACAGTTTAACCACAGGAGCATATAGCAGGTATGATAAAGCAGAATATACAGGATTTTTATATAATTCTATTGCAATTAATACCGGCAAACTTTGTCCCGAAGGATGGAGAGTTGCGACCAAAGATGACTGGAAAATACTGGAAAAACGTATAGGATTTTCTCCGACACGAGTAATCGATGATTCAGGATTTATTGTACGTTGCATTAAAGACTAAGAATAATTATGTCTTGTTAAATTGAAAATTATAGTTAAATTAAATTATAAAAAAGATATGAAAAATTTACTTCTGATAATATGCATAATTTTTGCATATACATTGTCAATAAATGCTCAAAGTATCAGTATAACAACCGATGGAAGCGAACCTCACGAATCTGCAATTCTCGAATTAAAATCAATCGAAAAAGGTTTATTAATTCCGCGAATGTCAACTGAAAGCAGAGATGCCATTGAAGACCCCGCCGAATCATTGTGGATATATAATACCACAAAAAGATGTTTTGAATGGTGGGATGTGGAAACTAACAGATGGATAGTTATAAGCTGTGCATGTTATGAATCCGAAGACCCCGAAGAAATACTGGCTTCCAATGATGAAATTTGCGAAGGCGAAAGTGTTGATTTAACCGTAACCGGAGGTTCTCTCGGAGACGAAGCGGCATGGGAATGGTATGAAGGCGATTGTGGCGGAACTGATGTAGGAACAGGAGAAAGTATAAATGTTTCTCCGGCTACCACTACAACATATTATGTAAGAGCAGAAGGAATTTGTAATGTAACCGAATGTATTTCTATCACTATAGTTGTACACCCAAGTCCTGACCCTGTTGCAGAAAGCAACAGCCCTATTTGTGATTCTCAAGATTTGAATTTAACAGTAAATGCAGGGACTTCATGGATTTGGGAAGGTCCCAATGGATTTTCAAGCACAGACCAAAATCCGACCATAGTATCAGCTACATCTAGTGCAACAGGAACTTATTATGTTACGGTTACTGATGCTAACGGTTGTACTGGAACAGACCAAACAGACGTAATTGTTCACGAAGATTTGGTTTTTACGCCGGGAAG
>SLSH01000419.1 GCA_007130555.1 Bacteroidales bacterium | reverse complement strand
GTTACCGAATGCCAGTTTCCATCATTATATGATTCCGTACTGCTAAGTTCAACAGGTGTTCCTCCATTGCTTAGATAAAAATGCAGTTTTCCGTTATCAGACATATATAATACTGCGTCTTGTGTTACGGCATTAAACGGACTATTAAAGAATCCTGTCAGCAAACCTCCTTCGGTTGTACTTGTTTTAAACCATAAATTTAAAGTAAATTCGGCAGGTATAAAATTATAGTGTGTTACATATCCTCTGACATCATTTTCAGTAAAATCTCTTGCCTGCCAGAAATTGTCAAATCTGTCGTTAGCGGGGAACCATTCCCAACAGCTAAATGAGTAATTATTTCCGCTTTGGTCAGAATTATCATTTTCAAATGTATAATAAAATTTTATTTCATTTGATGGAATTTGTAATACATCTCCGACATCAACGGGAAGAGGATTGGCAGTAACTTCAATACTGTTTTTGGAACTAATACTGCAAGCTCCGTTAGTACTTATAAGAGTATAAATTCCTGATTCTGTCGCCGTATAAGTTTCAGATGTAGCACCGGGTATTTCCTGTCCGTTTAATGCCCAGTTAATATCATACGGAATAGAACTAACAATTTCCATATCAACAGAAAGTCCATGGCAAAATTCTGTAGCACCAATACTGACAATTTGAGCAGTATCGGGTTGGACATTCATTTGAATCAGAACCGGATCTGATTGTCCGACACAACCGTTTATATCAACCTCAACATAGTATTCTCCAACAGCAGAGGGAGAAAACCATGAGTCTGTAATATCAGGTAATAATACACTTTCTTTATACCACATGTAATTAGAATATCCGTATGTTGTCCATAATGAAGGCAGGGATTGTCCTTCGCATAATTCAAGAGAGCCTGAATGTTCAATAATTAATTCGGGACATTCTTCGGGCAGTTCAATTAAAAGTCCGTATTCTCCTTCAGCACCAAATTGTCCGTCAACCACCACAAAATATTCGATGTTTGCAGTTACATATCTTTCCTGTGAGGTTATTGTATCATATACATTGTTCATCCATAGCGAAGCAAAATAAGTGTTTTCGTTACAGATAGGAAAAATCATAGCAACCAGATTCCCGGGGACTTTATTTGTAAAACTTATTGTTGCTGTACCTGAATAAGGAGCAATAAAAGAATGTACAACTTCAGGTCCGGTCATATCCCATGCAGGCCAGTATTGCTCAACAACATTAACTCCGTCTGTAGTTGTATTTCCGTAGTACCATACTCCATCCTCAAGAGTTACAGCCGATGAGCAATCAAGTAATCCCGGTTCAGGAATTTGCACCCCGTAGAACGCAAGGTTTTCGTTATCTGATTCCGGTACAATCTCTAGTCTATCAACATTAAATACAAGATATTTGTTTCCGGATGTAAGTCCTGCCGGCATTGTTAAAACAGTTTCTATTTCAACAAATTCACCTGGATTAAGAGCAGGGACTACATCACTGTCAATAAAAATATCTGTTCCAAAATCGAAATTGGTATCATCAGATATAAAATACTCTATAGCACATTCTACAGCAGGAGTATTTCCTATATTTCGGATGGTTGATTTTACAATAACATTTTCAAGTTCCGACTCAATAAACTGATGACTCACAAAAGGATATTCTATTATCAGGTCTGCATCAAGAGTAGGACATATAACTTCAATATCAAATGTTGGTTCAGCACCATTAACACCTTCAACAGCAATCCAGTATGTTCCGGGCTCTGTATCATCAATTATTACTCCATTTGTTCCATATTTCATAAGCGAATCCTGATGCGGATGGCTTAATAAAAAGGTATATACATTACCGCCGGCATTATTATTTATTTTAACTCTTATTCTTCCCGGTAAAGTAGTAGTAAAATGATAAACAAGTTCTTTCCCAACAGCTGCGGGCCATGTATTTTTATAATAATTTACATAACTTGTGCCTGTTGAAATATCTCCGCTTAAAGGAGTAGCACAACTTAATTCAACAGATGATGACACATCAAGTCCTGTAAAATCCGAATTTGGAATTACACCTACTAAAGCTCTTTGGCTATTTGTAAAATCCATACCTCCGGGTTTTAATGATGTAAGATAAAAATATCCGTTATGTGAACCACCCCATCCCCAGTTTACATGATAATGATTTGTAGGTTGATATCCGTCAATTACAAAAGCATGCCCTCCTGAACCTGAACCTGCATAATACATAGGTCTGTCATTATGTAGTTCGTGCTGTAAAATTCTATGCCAGGCATCATCAGAATAACTCCCTTTACTCAAAAGCAAATGATTAGTATAGTCAAAATAATTTCTCATTGCCGTAACTACTGATTGCGAATAAGCTCCCGAACCTGACGGAGAATAATACATATTAACAGATACTCCACAATGGTACAGGAATTTTGCCACTTCTGCATTGGCACTGTTATTTGGCATTGAAGAATAGTCATAAACTGCATTTTCAAAATCTGCACAAAGTTCTCCATAGTTTGTAGTAGTATAACATTTACTTCCTACTCCCGAAACAGGGTGCTCATGATGACGCATTACCTGTCCCATTGCAGTTGCAACACAACCTGCATATACCCTTCCGCATGGTCCCGCAGCATCAACAGGACATTGGGCATTGTAACCGCAACCTTGATTCCATGTTGTGGCAAGTAAAGGAGACACACTGCTTTTACTTGTGTTCAGATTTAAAGGTTCTCCTTTTTCAAGTTTTTTCCAAAACACTTGTGTATCATAAGAGGGTTTTAATTCTTTTTCTTTCAAAAATGCAATCTGCTTAACATAAGAATCAAGAATTTCTTCTAATGCCGGAGGCATATTATCTATATCCATATTTCCTGTTAAAGAGTAAGCTAATAACGGATATGCCCTTTTGTCGGAAGATAAAATAACAAAACCGTCTGTAGTTTCATTAAAAATATATACAGCATTTTCATTGTTATCATCTTTCATTATTATTTCGTTGCTAAATTCTATTGACTTTACATCCTTTTTAGGATTAAGTTCACTGTAAATATTTATGGCGATTTCATGTGCGGTTTCAGGAGTTATTGACTGTCCTAAAGCACTAATACTAATTATTATAAACATAATAATAATACCGAAAAAACTGAAATTGAATTTCATAATTTTTTAATTTTAAATTTAAATAATATAATAAATTACAAAGTAGGAATAAAACAAATATAAAACGCAAGAAAAAAAAATAGGTTGTTTATCTGGAAACTTTTTTAGATTCACCCTGTTAAATAAGATTTGAGACGATTACGTATAAACATCTTTCCATGATATGATTTTAAGTACTTCTCTCGATGTGTCGCATCTTGTTGATTCAAACAAGCTTCGGAATAAATCAACTTCAATGGGTGTCTATTTTTCGTTGATTCAACTAATCCCTTTTGATGCTGTTCAAATCTTAATTTCAGGTTGTTCGTGTAACCAGTATAAAACTTGCCATCTTTTTCACTTTGCAATATGTAAACATAATACCACATAAACCTGAAATTATTTAACAGGGTAAATCTAAAAATGTTTCCAGATAAACAACCTTATCCTTTGCTTTATTGGCTCTATAAATACTTCTTACAAGCTGTATGGCATCTCGTTTCATATCTTGTCCCAAAGTATATTTGTACTCACGAGGAAACTCCTGCGTATATAAAAACACTTTTTGCACAAGTGTGTAAACATCCTTAAAAACTTGTAATTCGTAGTATAATGCCATATTAAAAAAAAAAAATCGACCGCTTCGCGGATAAATTGTTAAATAGATTCACCCTGTTAAATCCACTTTGTGGAAGGCTATGCCTTATTTAACAGGGTAAATTGTTAAAAAGCCCGAACTGCACGCACCCTGG
>SLSH01000236.1 GCA_007130555.1 Bacteroidales bacterium | reverse complement strand
ATGGACGCACTTGATATTTTTCATCCCGAAAGAATGGCAGACAGAATACTTGGAATGGGAGATATTGTTTCTCTAGTTGAAAGAGCTGAAGAACAAATAAGCGAAGAAGAAGCAAGAAGACTATCCAAAAAAATTGCAAAAAATCAATTTAATTTTGATGATTTTCTCTCTCAAATCCAGCAAATTAAGAAAATGGGAAATATTAAAGAACTGGCAGGAATGATACCCGGAGTAGGGAAGGCTTTAAAAAAAATAGATATAGATGACGATGCATTCAAAAGTGTTGAAGCAATTATTAAATCAATGACAAAAGAAGAAAGAGCAAATCCTATTATTATAAACGGAAGCAGAAGAAAAAGAATTGCCGAAGGAAGCGGAACAGATGTTCAGGAAGTAAACAGAATTATAAAACAGTTTGATGAAACAAGAAAAATGATGAAAAAAGTTTCATCAAGCAAAGACCCGAAAAAATTATTAAAAGGACTGTAAAAATAAATATTGTAAGACAATTCATTTAAATTACAAAATCTAAAAAGTTTTCAGGAGTAATGCATTTAAAATCAGAATTTTTATACGTTTTCTTAAAAACAGTGGGAACTTTAACTTTTTTTCTGATATTCCATTTGAATTCGTAAGCATAAAGCATTCCGTTTCTTTCTTCTATTAAATCTATTTCCTGCTTATCATAAGTTCTCCAGAAATAATTATTTGATAATATGTTTTTGTAATTTTGTTTTTTAATTCTTTCAATAAAACAAAAGTTCTCCCATAACATTCCCATATCCATCCTTGAGTCAGTATCGTTAAAATTGTTAATAATTGAATTCCTGATTCCGTTATCCCAAAAATAATATCGGGAAGATTTTGTAACTTCTTTTCTTAAATTTGATGAATACCCTCTTAATTTGATTATTATAAAAGATTTCTCCAGTAAGTCAAGATAGCGTTCAACGGTTTGTTTTGCCAATCCTAAGGTGTTTGATAATTCATTTAAAGAAACTTTACTGCCGATTTGAAAAGCAATTAGTTTAAGTAAATCAATTAATTTATCTGCATTTTTTATATTTTCCAATTCTAAAATATCTTTAAACAAATATGAATTTCGCAAAGAATGTAAATAATTTGTCTTTTCGTTATAATTGCCAGCCAATAGTGTTTCGGGATATGTGCCGTAAATAAGATAATCATCTAATTTTTGTAAAACATTCATTCCTCCTGTTTGATTTACTAATTCCATTATAGCGATAGGAAAAAGATTATATGTGTTCTGCCTTCCAGTTAATGGCTCACCTGTTTTCTTTGACAAATCAAATGAAGATGAACCGCTTGCAATTATCTTTAAATTAGGATTAGAATCAACAAGAAGTTTAAGTCCCCAGCCAATATTAGAAATTCTTTGAGCTTCATCTATAAATACTATATCGTAATTTTTAAATGCAGTACTTATAATGTTTTGATTTTCTGATGACAAAATGTTTCTTAATTTTATGTCATCACCCGTACCTATAAAATAATTTGAATATTCAGATTTTATATGTCTCTCAATAAGTGAAGTTTTGCCTACACGCCTGGGTCCAAACAAAACAAATACTTTACCGCTAGGTATTATATTGTCTAATTGAGATTCTAATGCTCTTGAAATCCATTTCATAATATTATTTTATTACAAAGATACATAAAATAATAATTATAACTTACCAAATTTATAAGAAAAATAAAAATTTACTTGCCAAATTTATACAAATTAGGTAACTCTACTTGCCAAATTAAGCTAAATTAGGCAAGTTTATGTTTAGATTTGGTTGTTAAAAAATAATAATAAGTTTGTAATGTATTTTTAAAAAATAAATTAAATTTGTATTGTAAAATATTTTAATAGTGATTGTAAGTTGTTATAAAATTATAAATAATAATTTGAAGAATTAAAAAGCTATGACAAAAATAATTGACGGTAAACAAATTTCAAGTGAAATTAAACATGAAATCAAAATTCAAGTAGATAAAATTATTACTGATGGAGGTAAAAAGCCTCATCTTACTGCAATTTTGGTAGGCAATGACGGAGGGAGCGAATCTTACGTTAATTTTAAAATTAAAGATTGCGAAGAAGTAGGTTTTGAATCGTCTTTAATAAGATTTGAAGATTCTGTCAGCGAAAATGAATTATTATCTTGTATTGAAAAACTTAATAATGATGATAATGTTGACGGTTTTATAGTTCAATTACCATTACCGGGACATATCAATGAAGATAATGTTATAGAAGCTGTCAGTCCTTCTAAAGATGTTGACGGATTTCATCCCGTAAATGTGGGCAAAATGGTAACAGGACTTGATACTTTTATTTCTGCAACTCCAATGGGTATAGTTGAACTTTTTAAAAGGTATCAGATAGAGACATCCGGCAAAAACTGTGTAATTATCGGCAGAAGTAATATAGTAGGAAGACCTATGAGTATTTTAATGTCTCAGAAACAAATGAATTCTACAGTAACTGTTGTTCACAGCGGGACAAAAAACATTCCTGAAATATGTAAAGATGCCGATATCCTGATTGCTGCAATGGGTAAACCGAATTTTCTAACTGCCGATATGGTAAAACAAGGAGCAGTAGTAATTGATGTTGGAACAACAAGGATAAAATCAGATAAAACAAAAAGCGGATTTAAATTAGCAGGTGATGTTGACTATGAGAATGTGGCTCCGAAATGTTCTTATATTACTCCCGTTCCGGGCGGAGTGGGTCCTATGACAAGAGTAGCACTGTTGTTAAATACTTTTAAAGCCTCTAAGAACAGATGATATTATTTATAATTCCTCTTTTTTAATAAAAAGCGAGTCAACAAATTCTTGCTTATTAAAAATTTGCAGGTCGTCTAATTTTTCTCCTATTCCTATATATTTAACAGGAATTTTAAATTGAGCGGAAATACCTATAACTACCCCGCCTTTTGCCGTTCCGTCGAGTTTTGTAATTGCAATTGCATTAACTTCGGTACTGTTTGTAAATTGTTTAGCTTGTTCATAGGCATTTTGTCCTGTAGAACCGTCTAATATCAGCAGAACTTCGTGTGGAGCATCGGGGATTACTTTTTGCATAACTCGTCTGATTTTTGACAGTTCGTTCATTAAGTTTACTTTATTGTGCAATCTTCCTGCCGTATCAATAATAACTACATCTGCATTATTTTTTTGAGCAGAAGCCAGGCAGTCGTATGCCACAGAAGCCGGGTCGGATCCCATCTTTTGTTTTATAAGTTCTGCTCCCGCTCTTTTTGCCCATATTTCCAGTTGTTCTATTGCAGCAGCACGAAATGTATCGGCGGCACCAATATATACAGTTTTGCCGACCTGCTTAAATTTATGAGCAAGTTTTGCTATTGTGGTAGTTTTTCCTACGCCGTTAACACCTACAACCATGATTACATAAGGTTTCGGAATGCCTGCAAGTTCCCAATCTTTAAAATCTTCAGTCTGATTTTCCTTTAGTAAAGTTGCTATTTCATCTCTCAGCAATGCGTTTAGTTCATCAGTACCCCGGTACTTTTCGGTCTTAACACGTTTTTCTATTTTTTCAATAATTTTCAGAGTGGTTTCAACTCCAACATCAGAAGTAATTAAAACTTCTTCGAGATTGTCCAGCACCTCATCATCAATTTTAGACTTACTAAAAAATGTACGATTTAATTTGTCAAATAAACCTGTCCGGGTTTTAGATAAACCTTCGTCAAGTTTCTCTTTTTTTTCTTTGCCGAATAATCCGAATAAAGCCATTATTTATATGTTGTTAATTGAAATTACTTTAATTATATTCAAAAAAAAAGCACCTTTCAGAAAAGATGCTAACTAAGTATTACATTGTAAAAAATATTATAAATAATATTAT
>SLSH01000067.1 GCA_007130555.1 Bacteroidales bacterium | reverse complement strand
TTTCGGATTAAATTCCCGCTTAAGATTACAAAACTATGCAAGTTATTTTTCTTACGAAGGCAGTTATCCTGATGAATATGAAATTGCGGTAAGAAGGTGTCGCCTTAGTTTTAACGGGTTTTTTATAAATCCTCATTTCAATTATTATTTGCAAGTATCACTGGCACCGGAAGATTTGTTAATTGATGATAATTATGTATATAATATTCTTCGAGACGCAATGTTGTATTATAAATTTAATGAATCTTCTTATATCGGTATTGGTCAAACCAAACTTCCGGGAAACAGGCAAAACATGATATCAAGCGGCAGACAGCAATTCGCCGAAAGGTCTATAATAAGCAACAGATATAACATAGACAGGGACTTTGGTATAATGGGAAATTATTCCAATAATTTCGAGTCTTTTTATTATAATATTAAAGCTGCCATTTCTACAGGAGAAGGTAGAGCTGTGTTTTTTTCAGATGAAAATCTTGCATATACGGGAAGAATAGAACTTCTGCCTTTCGGAGAATTTACAAATGGCGGAGATTTTTTTGAGGGAGATCTGGAATTTGAACAAAACCCGAAATTATCTGTCGGAGCAAGTTATTCAAGAAATTTTAAAACTAATAAAACATTCGGACAAAGAGGAGAACATTCTTACGAACCAAGAGATATTACAAGTATTTTTGCAGATGTATTGTTTAAACATAACGGGCTTAGTTTTTTTGCCGAATATGCACAAAAAATGGTAAAAGACCCTGTAATATATCCCGAAATATTATGGGAAAATCCTTTGATTTTTTATACAGGACAAGGAATCAGTGCACAAATTGGATATATTTTATCGTTTGAAAGACTCGGAAGGGTTCAAACATCTGATTTTGAAATTTCGGCAAGGGCGTCTTATGTCAGACCTGATAAATATATGAAAGATATTAAACCCGATATGACAGGATATAAAAATGAACAAATGAATTATACCCTTGGATTTACCCAATATATTCGTAAACACAGATCAAAAATTCAATTAAATCTTCATTATTTCTCTAATATCCCTCCGCAGATACCAAGTATCAATAAATACGGTGCAGTAATACAACTTGAAATGGATGTTTTAAGAATGTAATCCCAAACTGATTGTTATTTTTTCTTTACCTGCTTTTTCCAGCCTGCTTCGGATTTCCATTCGGTATAAAAAATGATGATATCTGCTTCGCTTTTCCATTTGGTAAAATAAACTTTCCAGTCTGCTTCGCTTTTCCACTCGGTATAATACCATAATCCACTGTCGGGAACAGCTTCGCTTTTCCACTTTGTTTCATATACAAGCATATTTGCTTCGCTTTTCCATTCGCTGACAAAAACTTTTTTATCCGCTTCACTTTTCCATTCGGTAATATATATTTTTTGAGAAAATAAATTTATGGATATACAACAAAAAATAAATATTAATATGTTTTTTTTCATTTTATCAGATTTAAATTCTATCTAAAATATATCAAAAATTATGCAAATTTAGTTTTTTCTTTGCTTTAATTAAATTATTAAAATATTTATTTGTAATTTTGAATAATAAATTAAACCCGATGGAGGAGAAAAAAATAATTATAAAATATCAGGAGTTATCGTATGATGAACTGGAAAAATCTGATAAAGAATTAATAGAAAAAGCTATTAAAGCCGCTAAAGATGCCTATGTTCCGTATTCTGATTTTCATGTTGGCGTTGCCGTCAAATTAAATAATGGCACAATATTAAAAGGCAATAATCAGGAAAATGCTGCATATCCCTCGGGATTATGTGCCGAAAGGGTTGTGTTGTTTTATGCGAATGCAAATTATCCCGATAATGCAGTTGATACTATGGCAATCGTTACAACTGACAATAAAGGAGAAATTATCGGCAAAAATGCATCCCCCTGCGGTGCATGCCGTCAGGTAATTGCCGAAACCGAAGTAAGATATAAAACTCCGGTAAGAATTTTAATGGCATCAAAAAAATCCGTTTTAATTTTTAATTCAATTGCCGATTTACTGCCTTTTAGCTTTAACCAGGAAAGTCTCGGATGATAATAACGATTAATTTTAGGAATATTACTTAAAAATTTAAAAATGAATTATTTGCAAAATGATAAAATAATTTTAAGAAAACCCGAACCCGAAGATTTGGAATTTCTGTACAATATAGAAAACAACACAAAATACTGGTATTTAAGCGAAACAAAAGCACCTTTTACAAAATGGCATTTAAAACAGCATATAGAAAACAGTAAATATGATATTTTTACAAATAAAGAATTAAGATTAATAATAGAATTAAACAACCAAAACATTCAGGCAGGAATAATTGATTTGTTTGAATATAATCCTCATAATTCAAATGCAGGAGTGGGAATAATAATTGAAGAAAAATTTCGTAACGAAGGAATTGCTTCCGATGCTCTTGATATGACAATAAAATATTCTTTTGATTTTTTACTTTTGCATCAATTATACTGTAATATTGACAAGGATAATTTTACCAGTATTAAGTTATTCGAAAAGTCAGGATTTAAACATACCGGCACATTAAAGGAATGGAAAAAAAATAAATCAGGTTATACGGACGTTTTATTATATCAATTGATAAATAAATAATGAAAAAAGTCAGAAAAAAAATATTATTGTTGCACTGCAGTATTTTAGTGTATATTTTAAGTGCATTTGGTTTTAATTCTTGTAAAAAAAACGATGAGCCACCGGATATACAACCTATGTACGGGGCTCCTGTTTCTTATTATTCTGATAATCCTGAACAAAATTTTGATAATAATTAACCGATATCCCTGAAATCCGGAATTTTTTCAATAAAGCTGAATTTTTTATCGTCATCAATTTTACAGAACACATGAAATAATCCGTTTGTAACCAATAAATACGGAGCTTTAATCAAGTGATTATAAGTAAAAATCTGGTCGAATGTTTCCTGTGTTATTTTTATATTCGGAGCTTTGCATTCAATAATTACAAGAGGTTTGTAATCTTTGTTGTAAATAAGTGCATCAAATCGAAGTGTGCGTTTTGCAATTACGAGTTTTTTTTCGATTGCAATTAAATTTTCGGGATAATTTAAATTTTCGTTTAAATATCTTAATAGATTTTGCCTTACCCACTCTTCGGGATTGCATATAATCCATTTTTTGCGGTATTTATCAAAAATATGAGTATCTCCTGTCTTATCTTTTTTCAGTTTAAATTGGTATTCGGGGAAATCCAGTTGCATTAACATATTTACTCTTTTTGTCTTATTAAAAGGACTTTCATCTTTACCTGTTCTTCAATGCGTCCCTCTATTTGCACGTCAATTGAGTCGTTGTTAATTTTTTGATAAGTTATTTTACAGGGGAAATCGGTTAAATCATTATAAAACTTCCAGTAACTGTCATTATCGGTTTCGAGAACAAAATCGGCAAGAAATTTAGTACTGTCTTTAATAGCAACCATCTGCATAATAGCAGAGTCGTCCTTGCATTTAATACTCATCTTGTCAAGAATAAGCTTGTTATTTTCATATTCTTTGTAGGTCATACCTGACATGGTATTATTATCAATCAATTCCCACTCTTCATAACTGTTTGATTCCTGAGGAGTAACAATCCACCTGCCTTCCAGCCAGTACGGAAAAGAACTTTCACACTGAGAAATGCCACTAAAAGTTGCAATACTGAATAATAATATAAAAAATAAATTTTTCATTTTTCATTTGTTTTTATTTTTGTAAAAGTAATTATTTTTTTTTACTTATTAGGTGTTTGTAGCCCGTTATCATCTCTTCTGGGTTTTTCTCATCTTTGCTCTTGATTTCTGCAATGCCTTTATTAACGTAAGGTAATATTTGGTCTATGTCTATTTTCCCGTCTCCAAAGGACATTGCATCTTTTATTC
>SLSH01000052.1 GCA_007130555.1 Bacteroidales bacterium | reverse complement strand
GTTATATAACATTACTTTTTGAAGTTTATTTTATTGGATATTAAATACATAAGTCTTTTATGCCATGTTATGACTTAGTCCCCGACTTTAAAATTTAATTGATATACATCAATTGTTTTGGTAGGGATTATTCTTAAAATCCTCTATCATAAAAAAAATGAAAACTTGGCTAACAAGAGGAAGTAATTATTTCAAAAACGATTTTTACTCCGGTACAACTTCTAAGTATCCTGTTTTATCAGTCCCTCTGCGGATTAAAAGTTTTTTCTTTTTCAAACTACAAACTTGACAAAGACTATAAATTTGAAAGCGAAATAATAAAAGTGTCTGACAGTAAAGACAGAATATTTATCTTTTTGAATCCCTAATATAAAATAGAAAATGAAAGCAATTAGTTTGGTTGAAAATAATGTGTGAATGATGTAACTTATTCCTGAAATTGTATAACACTTTCCTTAATTTCTATCCTCATCTTTGTACACAAATAGATGAAAAGTAAATTAATCATAAAAATAATTGTATTCGGATTTCTAGCATTTCAATTTAGTTTTATTGCAAAAACTCAGGATACGACAAAATATCTCGCACAAAATCACACTAAAAATCAAAAAAATATGAGTACGACAAACAAATTTGAATTTAGACCCTTACCTTTTGAGTACGATGCACTTGAACCTTTTATTGATAAGCAAACAGTAGAAATTCATTATGGCAAACACCATAGAGCTTATTATGACAAATTCATGAGTGCCATTAAAGGCACAGAAATGGAAATGATGAAAATAACAGATATTTTCAAAAACATAAGCAAATATCCGGTAGCAGTCAGAAACAATGGCGGTGGTTATTATAATCATACGTTTTATTGGGAAGGGATGAAACCCAAGGGTGGAGTTCTGCCAAAAGGCAAATTGTCTGAGATGATAACCAAAACCTTTGGTTCCTTTGAAGAGTTTAAAGAACAATTTTCAGAAGCTGGAAAAACAAGGTTCGGCAGTGGCTGGGCTTGGCTTTGTATGGACGATAAAGGCAAACTATTTGTTTATTCTACCCCAAATCAGGATAATCCGTTGATGGATATTTCTGAAAGAAAGGGTGTTCCGTTACTAACAATGGACGTATGGGAACATGCTTATTATTTAAAATATCAGAATAAAAGACCGGATTATGTAGATGCCTTCTGGAGCCTTGTGAACTGGGAAGAGGTTGTCAAAAGATATGAGAATGCATTAAAGTCTGAGAGTTTGAAATAAATCACATACTTTTTAACTAAAACTAAAATTAATAATATGATAAGAACAGCAACAGCACATTGGCAAGGAAATCTTAAAGATGGCAAAGGAAATATTAGTACACAAAGTGAAATATTAGATAAAACCAATTACAGCTTTAAAACCCGTTTCGAGGAAGGAGAAAAAGGGACTAATCCTGAAGAGTTATTGGCTGCGGCACATGCAGGCTGTTTTACAATGTCTGTTGCATCAATATTAGATAAAAAAGGATTTAAACCTAGTTCATTGGATACGTTAGCAACACTGACACTTGAAGGATTAGCAATAACTGCCATAAATCTATCGATATCAGGGGCTATTTTGGATTTAGATGCCGATGAGTTTAATGCTATAGTGAAGGAAGCAGAAAAAAACTGTATTGTTTCTAAAGCGTTAAAAGTAGCTATTACTTCTGAAGCGCATCTTGTTGTTTGAGAAAATAGAATTGTAACTGAGAAACCTCAAGCTTATAGTTAGTGTTTGTCAATAAACTCGGAGTGTCATGGGCAGACCACAGAAATGCTATAAACAAGGAGGGGGGAAAGAATAAGCACATAAATATGCAAAGAGCTAAACGAATAATATTATTAACTTTTAAAATTTAAAACTATGAGTACAAAAGAAAAAGTAAAAAAGCAGATTGATGAAATGGACGACCAAATTAGTGTTTGGGGAGCCAAATTTGAAAGCGTTAAAGCAGAAACCAAAGCCCGGTACAAAGAGAAACTGGCCGGTATGAAGTCCAAAAGAAATGAAATGAAGGCTAAGTATGACGAGCTGGCTGATGCTAAAGAAGATAAATGGGACGAAGCAAAAGATGTTTTCTCTTCGGCTTCAAAATCATTCAAGGAAGGATTTAATAAGCTTAAATCTTTGTTTGATTAAACAGGCAAAGAAATTTTGCAGGCTACAATTTGCGTAGCCTACAAGTTTTGGCACATATAATCGCAAATACAGAGAACAAATTATATATTGCTGAAAAAGAGCATTAAAATTGTCTATTACGCCTACAATTGGGATTATATTTCCTGAAGCACATTTCTACAAAACTCTCCGCTCCGCATCTTGCGGATTTTCGAGATTGAATACAATAACTGACAATTCGCTTGTATCAATAGCAGCGTTAAAACACCATGTTTTATTAATCTTTTCTTTCCAGAAACCCGTTAGTCTTGTGGATTCGTGTATATGTCCGTGTAAACTGATGTAAGGAGTTCTTTTTTCAATAAAATCTTTAATGGCAATACTTCCGACATGCACATCCAAAGGAACATGGTCATAATGAATTCCGTCTAAAGCCGCTCTGTCAAGATTAGTTTTGTAAGGGGGTGAATGAAATAAAAAGATTGATTTTTCAAGATTATTATCTTTTGTTAATTCCTCTAATTGTTGTTTTATTGTGGTAAATTCAATGTCAAAGTCAGGTTTTACATGTCGTTTTCCCTCGGTCGGATGAATACATCCCGGGTCAACATAGCGAGAAATATCATATAGTTCCCAGTCTTTATATAAAAATGGAGTAGGCGGAATAAATGAAAATCCGTATATATCATAGTCCTTAAATCCTGTTTTTTTATTATGAATATATTGCCAAAGTTTTTCTTTTCCCGCCTCAATAAAAAATTGTTCTTCAGGTTTCGGATCATCATTGCCAAGAATTATAAAAATATCAGGATACTTATCTTCCATTTCAGTTTTTAATTTACGAAAAAGTTTAATAAAAAAACCTTCGAAAAATCCTTCTGTAAAATGCTCTGTAATGATATTAAAAGGAGGATAAATATCTCCGCCAATAAATACTAAATCGGGTGTGAAGTTCTTTATCTCTTTAATTAGTTTTTCATATCTTTCAGCTTTTCCATGTAAATCGCTGACAAAGAAACATTTATGGCTTTTTTTAAAGTTCATTTAGTTATTTTTTGCTTTATCATTTAACTTTATTTTTGAAACAAATCCAGATACTTATTAAAAACAAATATTCTGTTACGGCTTCTACCTGTTGTTTCTTCCAATATATTTTCTTTCACAAAATCTGCCAGCAATTCATTTGCAGCCTTATAACTTAATTCTGTTATTTCTTTTATTTTATTCACATAAATTACAGGTTGCTTAAAAAGATAGTTTAACAAAATATTTGCTTTATTGCTTTTTCTTCCGAATTTAGTATGAATTATATCTTCCATTCTGTTTTTTAAGCTAATGACATCTGATAATGTTTCTGTCGCTTTATCTGAAGTTTCGGCGATTCCTACAAGAAAATATTTCAGCCATTGTTTTATGTCTTTTTTTGTTCTGACATTAGTAAGTTTGTCATAGTAAATATGTTTATTTTTTTCAAAATAAGTTGATAAATAAAGAAGCGGTTTAGTTAAAATTTTTTTATCAACAAAAAATAATGTAATTAATAATCGTCCAATTCTTCCGTTTCCGTCAAGAAAAGGGTGTATAGTCTCAAATTGATAATGTGCTATTGCAATTTTTATTAATTCGGGTAAATATATTTTTTCATTATGAATAAATTTTTCCATATCATCCATAAGTTCATTAACATATTCATGCGAAGGAGGCACAAAAATTGCATTAGCAGGGTTGTTTCCCCCAATCCAGTTTTGACTTTTTCTAAATTCTCCGGGTTGTTTATGTTCGCCTCTTACACTATCTAAAATTATTGCATGAGTTTTTTTTATTAAGCGGGTTGAGATAGGTAATGTCTTTAGTTCGTCAACAGCAAAATTAATCGCTTTTATATAATTATTTACTTCTTTCCAATCATTTCTCCTTTCAGGCAAAACTTCTTCTTCATCCATTAATGCTTCATCAATTTGTGTTTGAGTGCCTTCTATACGACTTGATACAACAGCTTCTTTTGCAACATGTAACTGAATAAACAGGTCAATGTTGGGGACGAGTTTTGAAAATGAATTTAATTCTCCCAATTTTATAGCAGCATTTTCCAATAAACGATTTATAATAGGGTCGTCCCATTTCCAGAAATCATTTATTTTAACCGGCAAAAAATATTTATACCCTGATGTACTCTGTAAAAACTGCCCCGATTTATATTTTTCAATTTCTATCATATTCGTTTCTTTTATTTCACAAAAGTAACATAAAATTTTTCTTATTTTACTTTTAAGCCAAAAAGTAACATATAATTTTTCTTATTTTACTTTTAAGCCCTAAAGTAACATAAGGATTTTTGTATTTTAGCTTTCCCCTCCATCATTTTTCAAAAGTAATTTTGCACTATTGTTTAACGAATTAATCATTACTGCATAACTTGTTTTGAGTTCAATATCTTTATCGGTAATAAAATGCAAATCAAAAATATTTTCAATTTCAATATTTTTTAAATTCGGTTCAATCTCTCTGATGCAAGACTCCCATCGTCTTTTCCGCTGTCGCAAGATTGCATCTTGTGACAAACAGACACAATCTTGCGGCAACGGAGCATAATAAACCGTTAAGGAGCCTTTTACCGAATTATCAAACTCAATATTTTTTTGTAAAGAATATTTTGTTTTTTCAAAATACGCAGACCTGTATGTTTCGCTGTTATATTCAATTTCAACTTTCACAAAGCTTACATACTGAAATCCGTTTTGAATACAAGTAATGAGTTTTTTAAAATATTCGTTAGGATTGTTTTTTTCAAAGCCGAGTTTATCTATCTCATACAGGCAATTAAGTTCTTTATTGCGTTCTACGAGTTGTTCGTTATTGTCCATTTGTTTTATTTTATTATTATACTGATTATCGGCAAAACTTTGTTGTAAACAAAAAAAACACTTCATTACAAAAGTACAAAAAATAAATTAGACGTTCAAGTATTTCAATTCAGGAGGGAAACAATAAAATTCAAAAAAATCTCAGGTTATGTCTGCAGTCAATAAATCATAAAACTCACAAACAACAAACCTGAAATAAACTGACTTTAGCGGAAATCTGGAGCGAGAATCTTATGATTTCCGTCAAATTAATGACGGAATTTGTATGATTTCCGTCAAATTAATGACGGAATTTTAAAAATATTCTTTATATTTGCAGAAAAAAAATATGAAGATAAAAAGATATTATGAAGACAATATTTTGTCTGACATTAGTCCAGGTAAGGTTTTAGTTATTCTTGGTGCACGCAGAACAGGAAAAACAGAGCTTATAAAAACAACTATTGGTTTATGTAATGAGGCTTATATTTTACTGAACGGTGATGATATTGATACACATAGCATACTGGAACCACGGACAGAGTCAAATTATAAGCGACTTTTAGGTAATATAAGGTTTTTAATAATTGATGAAGCACAGGAAATCCCTGAAATTGGTCAAAAACTTAAACTTATGGTTGATACAATACCAGGGCTTAAAGTTCTTATTACAGGCTCTTCTGCATTTGAAATAAATAATCAAATAGGCGGACCACTTACAGGTCGTATGAAATCACTTTTTCTTTATCCTTTAGCACAATTGGAGTTTGCATTTCATGAGTCATATATTGATACACGCAGGAAACTTGAAGAAAGGCTTATATTTGGCTCATACCCTGAGCTTTCTTCAATAGAAAACACTCAAGATAAGATTACTTATCTGAAAGAAATTGTAAATAATCATCTTTTACGCGACATTTTTGCATTTGAAGGCATAAAAAAAAGAGATAAGGTCATAAACTTGTTACAAAAACTCGCTTTCAGAACCGGAAGTGAAGTCTCTATTGAAGGAATTGCAAAGGAGATAGGTGTAAGTAAAAACACTGCCGATAAATACATGGATTTGTTTACAAAAGTTTTTATACTGTATAGTGTATCAGGTTTCAGCAGAAACAGAGATAATGAAATAAGCAAAATGAAAAAATGGTATTTTTATGATAATGGAATAAGAAATGCTTTGATAAATTCATTTAACAAATTAAATATGCGTGAAGACCTTGGAATTTTATGGGAAAACTACCTGAATTCCGAAAGAAAAAAATATCTCGATTATAAAAGAGATTATGTTTTGGAATATTTTTGGAGAACACATAGCAAGCAAGAAATAGACAGAATAGAAGAAAAAAATAATAAAATAATTGCTTTAGAATATAAATATAGAGTTAAAAATGTCAAAATCCCAAGTGAATTCAAACAAGCATACCCTGATAGCAAATTCTACCTTATAAATCAGGACAACTACCTTGACTTTATTACATAATACCAAACAATAGAGAAAATAAAAACCCGATTATTCAAAAGCAATTACCGAAATTCTTTGTTTTCCGTCCATTGTAATATTAATTTTTTTCTTAAATCTGATATGTTTAAGATACTTGGTTGATTCTACGATATTTTGCGATTTTATTATATCCCAGTTTATAATATCATTAGTTCCATTATGCTGAACAGTAAAATATCCTACATTCATCGAGGTTACATTATGAAAGAAATGAGAACCCAGAGATGCGTCAAGAGGGAAGTCTTTTAAACTCATTTCAATAATTGTTTTTGCATTACAAATCTGTGTCCATATTACGGGGATTCCGATAAAAGGGTCTCTGGTTCCCCATCTGCCGGGACCAATAAGAATATATTTCTTATTTTCTTTCATCATTTTTTTGTTTAAAATCTCTATTTCTTTGGCAATTTCTTTGGTTTTCATGCTGTCAAATAAGTCAGGGTCAACATATATCAAATCCTGAACATCTGTTATTTTACCATTACCCATGCTTTTTCCGGAAAATAAAATAATATTTTCTTCAGAAATACTTTTTAAATCAATATTAAAATCATCGTCATTCCCAACAAGTGGTTTTATCTGCAAAAGATGAAAGCTTGTTTTTCTGTCTTTATCTTTGTTTAAGTCAATGGCAAATTCAATTTCAACAGGCGAACCCATTGCATTTTTAATAATATCAAGTATATCCAATATAGTTTTTGAAAGAGGAATGTAATCGTATTTTAAAATATTAGCAAAATTAATTACAACAGGACCATAAGAGTCTAGTCCCGAAATAATTGTTTCATTATTAGCATCATAGACAGATGCACAGTGTTTTATTGTACCGTGTTTTTTTGCTTTTTCAATATCCAGTTTAATTAATCCTGCATCTTCACCTTCGAGAAGATTAAGTTTTTTATTTGATAAATCAATTGCAAAAAATTCTACTTGAGATGTTTTATAAATATCTTTTTGTGAATTAATTTCAATTTGCGGATATTTTGGAGAGAATCTGTAAGTTTTTCCTCCTTCAACCACATAAGTTCCGAGTCCAACTGCCAATACTGCAAAACCTTCATCAGGTTTCATGTAGGCAACAGGATAGTAATTATGAGATTGAGCAGTTCCGCTGATATGGGGATAAAAAACATCTTCATATTGATTCCCTACAACCTCCTGAATGACAACCGCCATTTTTTCTTCTTCAATTTTATAATTAACAGCTTCAAAATATGTTCTTGCACTTGGAGAATAAATAGATGCAAAAACCAGTTTTACTGCTGTTAATAGTTGATTTAAGCGAACATCATCATTATCATCATTGTTTGGCAAAAGATAAGTTGAGAAAATGCCTGAAAAAGGGTGCATTAAAGAATCTTCGAGCAAGCTGGAAGACCTTACGGCTATAGGTTTTGAGACTCTTTTTATTAATGCTTTCAGATTTTTTGTAAGATTATGAGATAATTCCGATTTTACAAACTTTTCTTTTAATACATCAAAATCCTGTTCATTTAAAACAACTTCGATAAGTTTGTTTCTTTCCATAAAAATATCAAACTCATCTGTACCTATTATTGAAGTTTTAGGACAAGTTATGTTTATATCGGGAAAAATTTGAGACAAATCAAAATTATAAATTAAAGTATTTATAAATGCTACGCCTCTGCCTTTTCCTCCAAGTGCTCCGGAAGACAGGCTTACAATATTTCTTTCGTCATCAAGGGCTTGTTCTTCGAATGAAACTACCCTGCCTTTATTTTGTTCATTGCGATGTTTGTTTATGTTTGTAATTAAAAAATGTCGTAATTTTTCGGCATCATCAAAATCACAGACTCTATATTTCATGATACTTCTGGCAATTTGGATCTCTCCACGTGCCATTAGCCACAAGGAAAAATGATTTTTTTTACCATGATATAACAAAGATTCGACAGGAATATTATTAAGATTTTTCTCAAATTCTTTTAATGACCTTGCGATAACAATTTGTCTTCCGCTTTCATCTCTGTAAACAAAATTCCCGAATCCAAGATAATGTTTAATAAAACTCTTAACATCCTGCGAAAGAGACTCGGAATTTTTATTAATAAATGTTGCATTAAGCTTAAATGCTTTTTTGGCATTATTACTTTCTGAAGATTGTAAGACAACAGGCAGGTCGGGAATTTCTTTTTTAACATATTCGATAAACTCAATACCTGCAGAGTCATTACATTTGCCATTTTTCGGAAAATCAACATCAGAAATTACGCATAATAAAAAGTCCTTATATTTTTCATAAATTTCAACTGCTTGTTCGTAATTTGTTGCAAGTAAAATTTTCGGGCGGACTCTTAATTTTAATATTTTATAAAGCTCATCAACTGTAGTTTCTTCAATTAGCGATTTTGTTTGTTCCAGAATAATCTGATATAATAATGGCAAATATCTGGAATAGTATTTTGCAGAATCTTCGACAAGAAGGATAACCCTTACCATTCCTATTTCAGTATCATTCTCGACATTTATCTTATCTTCAAGATGCTTATGCATTGTAAAAAAAATCTTTGAATCTCCGTTCCAAACAAACTGTTTATCAATATAATTCATCAATTCCTGCTTTTCCTGAAATAATGCAATATCGGAATTATTGTTCAGAAGCATGTAAACGGGTATATAGGGAAAATTGCTTTTAATTTCCCTGCTAAGTTCAATAGGCGTTTTTTTATCTATTCCCAGCATTATTATTACCATATCGTAATGCTTGTTTTGAATATGTTGTAATGCCTCTCTGTTTGATGAAACTCCTGTAATCCTGGGTGTTGATGTAAGGTTGAGATGGTAATACTCACCTAAAATATATTCAGTAAAACGACCTTCTTTTTCAATAATATATGCATCGTAAAGATTTGCCACAATAAGAATTTCCTTTACTTTAAAAGGCATAAGGTCGTGATATATATCTCTGTCGGAATTATGGCTACTGATAAATCTTGACATAAGTTTAAGATTATCGGTATCCGAAATGTCGTAATCCTGTTCTTGGTCAAATTTGATTTTTTGCTTAAATTTATTTTTTGCTTTATAACTATTTAAATACCCGCTTATAATGTTAGCAAGATTATTAATTAAATCTCTTTCTTCTTTAAGAAAAGGTCCTTCATCAGCGGCAGAAAATTCTTTATTATAATATATTTTGATTTTGCCGATACTTCCGTCAATAACTTCAAAACCTTGTGATAATAACCATTTACTTTCCTGAAAATCGGTGGAAATATATTCTTCTCCGTCATATTCAATTTTTGCAAATGTATTCTCGGGATATTGCCATGCTTCCGGCAATATTAATACAATATGCTTTAATGTTTCTTCAATAGATTTGTTTTGTTTTATTATTGAAGTTGTCTGGTTTATACACTTCAATTCCTTTATCCTCTCCTTATTATCACTAAGGATTTTGTTGAATTTATTACTACTCATTTTATAATTTTTTAACGCTAAAAAATTAACTTATAAATTTAATAAAAAGTATTTAATAAAACAAAAAAAATATTGAATACTGAATTATAATCATTACTGTCCGGTAAAAAAAAACTTTTAAAACCCTTGACAAGCATGACATTCATGACAATCAACCATAGAATCGAGTAGAACACCAAAACACAGAATCCGCACGAAAGCTAAGTGTTTGATTTTTAGTGATATTTTGTTGTTTTTGTGCTTCTGTGATAAAAATAATGTTGAAATTTAGTCGGACAGCAGTAAATTTTAATTTAAAATAATTAAATTTGCAGTAAACAAAAACAACAAATAAATAAAGTTGTTATATTATAATATAATAGTATTTGAAAACGAATTAAATTTTATAACAGATGAAACATTTATTTTTAATTTTAACTTATGTTTTTTTGAGTATTGCATTATTAAGTCAAAACATTGGTATTGAAGATGCCGAAAAAATTGCAACAAATGTAATACAAGAAAGGTATTCCTCTTTTGATAATACCAAATCGGTTAATTATAGGATTGCCGATAGTTTTACCGAAGAATATAATGGCACTGGTGTTTTTCATATTATTAATTTTAAGCCTAAAGGATTTGTAATAATATCAGCCGATAATTCATATTATCCCGTGCTAGGTTTTTCATTTGAATCGCAATTTATCAGAGATAGATTAAATCCTTCAGTTATATGGTGGTTGGATGATTATGCAAAAAAAATTGAGCACAATATAAAAACCACTACAGAAATTCCCAACTCTATTTCTGAAGAATGGCTGAGACTTATTAATATTGGCGGTAAAAGTTGTTTCCGCACAAATATAAAAACCACTACACCATTAATAAAAACCAAGTGGAATCAGGGAATATTTTATAACTCACACTGTCCTCCCGATCCTGCAGGACCCGGTGGCAGAGTGGTTGTCGGTTGTGTAGCGGTTGCTTTAGGACAGATTATGAATTATTTCAGGCATCCCGAAACCGGAACAGGAGAATATTCTTATTATCATGATGATTACGGGTCATTAGAAGTAAATTTTGCCGAACAGCATTACAATTATGATCAAATGCCTGTAAAACCTACCGATTTTAATGATGATTTATCCAGACTTTTATATCATATAGGCGTATCCGTTGATATGGATTATGGTCCACAGGGAAGCGGAATGTATAATCATAAAGGGGCATTTACCTTATATACTTATTTTGATTATGCTCCTGAGACACAGTATTTATTCAGAGACAGCCTTCCCGAAGAATTTGACTGGAACGGAACTTTGGTTGAACATTTAGACCAGAAAATCCCCCTTTATTATGCAGGTTGGTCGGATACAACATTTACAATGGGGCATGCTTTTATTTTTGATGCATATAGCGATTCAACTCATTTTCATGTTAACTGGGGATGGGGAGGAGCACAGGACGGTTTTTTTTATATCGAAAATCTAAAACCGGGAGGTAACGATTTTACTTTAATGCACGAAGTAATTATAAATGCTGTGCCGGCATCAATTCCTTATACTTTTTGTAGCGGAACTAAAGAATTAACAGCTTATCAAGGAATTATTGACGATGGCAGCGGACCCATAAATTTTTATGAAAACAATACTGAATGTATGTGGCTTATTAACCTTCCGGATTCTGCAAACGGAATTAAATTTGAATTCTTAAAATTTGTACTGGATGATAAAGACGAAGTAATTATTTATGACGGACCTGACGAACAAAGCCCTGTTTTGCAATCATTTAACGGAGCAGATAATCCCGGAATATTCCAAAGTAATTCCGATAAAGTATTGATTAAATTTATTACCGATAGCGATTCGGTTAATGAAGGATGGTTGTTATCTTATGCAGGTATTAAGCCTGAATATTGTAAAACAGTTACAATGATAACGGAACCATCAGGCATAATAAGTGATGGTAGTAATGATTATATGTATCATAACAATACAACTTGCTGGTGGATGATACAACCTGAAGATGCAGAAAATTTTAAAATTACTTTTCTGGAATTTGATACAGAACCGGTAAATGATTTTTTAAGAATTGTTGATGGAAACAATCAAATTGTTGCAATACTTTCCGGTTCAGAAATTCCGGAGCCTATCCTAATTGAAACAGACAAAATAACCGCAGAGTTTCGTACAAATTCAACCGTAAGAGGTGGCGGGTTCAAATTTCATTATGAAATAAATGTTTCTAATATTGAACAAAGCTTTACAGATAAAATTGAAATTTTTCCAAATCCGACTTCCGGCATTATTAATATTAATACAAATCATATCAAAGATAAAACTTTAGTAAAAGTTTATGATGCGATAGGAAAGTTAGTTTTATCACAAGAGTTTAATTCAACAAATAAATCTGTTTATCAGGTGGATTTATCAAGACTTGATAGTGGGATATATTTTATTTGTCTGGAAAATTCAGAATTTATATATAGAGATAAAATTATTAAGAAATAAAACAAATCCAGAGTTCGCTGTTACCCAGCTCATTACGCAATGTGTAGAGTTCTTTCAATGCTTCATTTTTATTGGCATACGATTTTACGCTTACCCTAAACATCCCGTTTGGTGCAGGAAAAATTTGCGAATTATATCCTGCCTGATTAAGCTTGTTTTGCAATTTTCGTGCATTTTTTTGTTCCGAAAAACTGCCTGCAATAATATGATTATTAAAATTTTCAGAAGTGTGTATCTCTACGGCAGGTTCAATATTATCAATAGTAATATCGGTTTCATAATCTTCTTCAAAAATAATTTCTTCTTCAAGTTCTTTTTTAAGCTCATTGATTCTTGTAATTCCTGTTTCGGGAGAGAAATCATATTTATCTTCAAAAACTTTGAATGAAGCAATTGAAGCTGATTGCAATTTATCCGAAGTTTCATAGAACCCGAAATACCCGGATAAAAAGATTAGTCCGCTTATAGTTGCTGCAACCGATAAACTCCAAATTACTTTTTTATTTTTTCTCTTATCTCCGGATTTTGAGATACGCACTTTTTGTTTGCCCGAAATATTTCCCATTCCTTTTAATATCGGAAAATTAAATTTAGACAATCCAAAAGATGAATCCAATAAATTTATTTCTTCGGAAAATAAAAATACCAATGAATCTCCTTTTAAAACAAATTCACCTAAATTTCCAAACTTAAAAGATTTATTAGTTTTTAATTGTTTATGCAAATCTTTAACAAATGATTTAATAATATCATCAGCAAGTTTTATGGGAATATTCTTATGACTTGAAATAAAATTTGCCAGTAATTTATCATCCGTAACAAGTTTTTTATTAAATGCAATTACTTTAGAAGGAGGAGCCATTTCCAGATTTTTAAAATCAATTTTAGCATCCGAATATTTTACAATAAACCCTCCCAGTTCCGGAATAACAACACAGTCATTATTTCTTAATAATTGTTTAACTGCAAAAATTACAATCATATTAGTAACAAATTATTTTTTTGTAAAAATAGTAATATTTTTTTACATATTAAAATTATTGTAACTAATCAGAGACAAATATATTGATTTATTTACAAACTACCAAATATTTTTTTATTTATATTTTATTAACAATCAATTATTAATAAAAACCATTGAAAACACTTGCATGTAAATGTTTTTATATATTCTTTTGCCCTATTACAAATTTTGTGTATTTTGGATATAAACAATATCATAGAATTAATAAAAAGAGTAGAGCAATTAGAGGCAAAACTTGAAAAACAAGAACAAATAATTCAAAATTTAAGAAATGAAAATACATATCTTAAAGATCGCTTGACAAAATACGAAACACGTAAAAATAGCAACAATAGTTCTATATCTCCTTCAAAAGATGAAAACCGAACTGTTCGTAAGAGTTTGAGAGAAAAAACAGGACGTAAACCAGGTGGACAAATTGGAAGGGAAGGTAATAATTTAAAAATGTTAGATACTGTTGATGAAATAAAAGAACACTATCCTGAATATTGTCAATGTTGTGGTAATGATTTAAGTGATATATCTAAAAAATTTCATAGAAAACGTCAAGTAATAGAAATTCCTGAGATAAGGATTAAAATCGTAGAACATCATTTATGCAAGAAAGTTTGTAGTTGCGGACATACTACTTTAGGAACTTTTCCTGACGAAGCAAATGCTCCTGTGAGTTATGGAAATAATATTTCAAGTTTGATAGGATATTTACATACTCGCCAATATATCCCATTCAAAAGATTAGAAGAAATATTGAAAGATGTTTTTAATATTCCGATAAGTGAGGGTGGAATACATCATCTATTAGGTAAACTTGTTAACAAAGCTGTACCTGCTTACGATTTAATCAAACAAAAACTTTTATCAAAAAATCAAGGCTCCATTGGAACAGATGAAACAGGAGTTAAGGTATTAGGTAAAAAACATTGGGCTTGGACTTGGCAAAGCGATAAAGCGACTTTTATAACTATTACTGACAATAGAGCCGGTAAAAGTATTGAAGACTCTTTTCCTGATGGATTTAAAAATTCGGTTTTAG
>SLSH01000268.1 GCA_007130555.1 Bacteroidales bacterium | reverse complement strand
TTAATAAAAACCTGCTTTTTTTTTAAAATTTAAAATTTTTTATTTAGTTTTGTGTAGCTAAAAAATGATTATACTTAATAACTTAAATATTTAATGCTATGGAATTTAAAACTCTTAAATTAGAAATTAAGGAACAAATTGCAACAATTACTTTAAACAGGCCGGAAGCTATGAATGCACTTAATACCGAGTTATATGCCGAGTTAAACAAAGCGTTGACGGTTATTGAAGATGATTCGTCATTAAGGGTATTAATTATTACAGGTCAGGGAAAAGCTTTTGTTGCAGGAGCAGACATATCCGAAATGAGTGGTATGAATTCGGAGCAAGGGAAAAGGTTTTCTTTGATAGGTCAGGACACTTTTAACAGACTTTCAAATTTTAAATTGCCTGTTATTGCAGCAATTAACGGATTTGCTTTGGGAGGTGGCTGCGAATTTGCAATGGGTTGCGATATCAGAATAGCAAACCAGTTTGCTAAATTCGGACAGCCCGAAGTAAATTTAGGATTAATTCCCGGATATTGCGGAACTCAAAGATTATCAAGAATTATCGGATTATCAAATGCCCTTTATTTACTTACAACTGCCGATATGATTGATGCTAATGAAGCTTTGAGATTAGGATTGGTTCAAAAAGTAGTCCCAGCTGAAGAATTAATTTCAGAATCCGAAAAAATTGCATCAAAAATTGCATCAAAAGGCAATATGGCAATAAAAAAAGTTAAAGAAGTTACCGTTAAAGGTATGAACATGAATTTTTATGATGCATGTGAGTACGAAGCAGAAGAATTTGGAAAATTATTTGACGGAGAAGAAGCCCAAGAAGGAATGAAAGCATTTTTGGAAAAAAGAAAACCTAATTGGTAAAATAATTATTAACGAAATAAAACTTATTTAATATGAATTACGAAGAAAAATTAGAAAATGTAACGGTATTAGGAGCTGCCGGAAAAATGGGTAGCGGCATTTTACTGCTTACATCAATGGAAATGGCAAATTTAAGCCTGAAGCCTGAAAATAAAAACAAACAATTTGTTTTATATGCTCTTGACATTAGTCAGAATGCTCTGTCCGGATTGATGAAATATATGAAGGACCAATTAATTAAAGCTGCAGAAAGAAAAATTGGTGTTTTAAGAGATTTATATGCCGACAGAGCCGATTTGGTCGATAACTCGGAAATCATTGACCAATATGTATTTGATGTTATTAATATTATCAGACCTGTTACAACTATTGAGTCTGCTTATGAATCAAATATTGTTTTTGAAGCTGCCAGCGAAAATCCAGAACTTAAAATTAAATTATTTTCGCAAATTAATGATAACAGCAAAGTTAAACCATGGTTTTTTACAAATACATCCTCAATTCCAATAGGCTATCTTGATAAAGAAGCACGCCTTGACGGACGTATTCTCGGAGTACATTTCTATAACCCTCCGGCAGTACAAAAACTAGTTGAAGTTATTAAAGCAGAAAACTCAAAACCGGAATTGTCGGAGTTTGTTACAAAGTTTATTAAAAATATGCGTAAAATCGAAGTGCCGTCTTATGATTTTGCAGGATTTATTGGCAACGGACATTTTATGAGAGATGCTCTGTACGGAATGAGTCTGGTTGATGTGTTATTAAAAGATGTATCTTTCTCTGAAGCTGTATATATGGTAAACAAAGTAACGCAGGACTTTATGATACGCCCAATGGGAATTTTTCAACTGATTGATTATGTCGGTATTGACGTTTGTCAATTTATTATGAAAGTTATGAATCCCTATGTTGAAAATGAAAATATTCACAGTCCGCTTTTAGATAAAATGATGGAAATGGGAGTTAAAGGAGGGCAGAATTTTGACGGTTCACAAAAAGACGGTTTCTTGAAGTATGAAAAAGGACGTCCTGTTGCAATTTTTGATATTAACAAAAAAGACTATGTGAATATTGATAGCTTTGCAAATAAATGTGATGAAAAATTAGGACCTTTACCTAAAAAACATCAGCCATGGAAAGCAATCATAGGAAATCGTGCAAAAGATTCAGTTTTCACTGAGTATTTTAAGAATATGCAAAACACTACAAATATTGGAGCTACAATGTCAGTTGATTATCTAAGAAAATCCAAAGAAATTGGAGAAAATCTTGTAAAAAATAAAGTAGCATATAAACCTGAAGATGTAAATACAGTTTTACTTACAGGATTTTTCCATGCTTATGGTCCGATAAACGATTATATTAATTAAATAAAATAAGGAGGAATAACAATGAAATTAAGAAAAAAAGTATATATGGTTGCCGGTTATAATACCATTTCTATGGGTGGCGGCAGAAAAGAATTTCACCCGAAAAAAGCACGTCCGGGATTAGAAGAATATATGAAAGAAGCAGGACAAAGTGTACTTAAACAAATCGGCGGAGCTAAGAATGTCGACGAATGTGTTGCAGGTAATTTTATCGCTTCCCGATACAATAAACAGGCTAATCTTGCAGGATTTTTTCCGTTTATTGACGAAGGATTAAAGTTTAAGCCTTGTATTAGGGTAGAAGGAGCATGCGGAACAGGTGCATTAGCTTTAGCAACCGGAGTTAAATCAATTTTGGCAGAAACGGCAGATGTGGTTCTTGCAATTGGAGTCGAAGTGCAAAATTCAGTTAAAGCCGTTTATGGTGCGGATATTCTTGCTGCGGCAGGATGGGCAAAAGACAGAAAAAACGGACATGCACATTTCTTCCCGGGAAAATTCAGCGACAGAGCCGGAATATATTATGAAAAATTCGGGTATGATAAAACACGCAAAGCTATGGCAACATGGTTTAAAAATGCTGTTGAAAATGCTCGTCTTTGTCCTACTGCTCAGGAACATCATAATTCGGTTGAAGATTTAATGGCATTAGGAATGATGAAGCCTAATCCGAAATCTTTTGTTGAACATCTTAATGTTTTTGATTGCTCTAAAGTATCAGACGGAGCATCAGCGATTGCTATTGTTTCGGAAGAAGGACTAAAAAAATGCGGAATTCCACTTAGCGAAGCAGTAGAAGTTGTTGGTTTTGGCATGGCGGAGAATGATATTACTAAACCTCCTGCAGATCCTACGAAACTTGAAACTACTGCGGCAGCAGCAAAAAAAGCTCTTGAAATGGCAAATATTACAAAAGACCAGCTTGCTACAGTAGAATGTCACGATTGTTTTACAATTGCAGGAATTATGTCGATAGAAGCCATTGGATTTGCAGAACACGGCAAAGGAACTGATTTTGTAAGCGAAGGACATACTGCAAGAACAGGTAAAATTCCTTTTAATACAACAGGCGGACTTGTTGGATGGGGACATCCTACAGGAGCAACTGGAGTACATCAGGCTGTTACAATCTGGGAACAATTAACCGGTAAAACCGGAGATGCACAAATTAATATCCCTGCAGATAAACCTTACGGATTATCAATAAATATGGGAGGAGACGATAAAACACTTGTTTCTATAGTTTATAAGAAAACCGTTTAATAATACGAAAAAATAATGGAAAAATTTCATAAGTATATTATTGGTCTGCTTAGTTTTGTTCTGCTGATATTATTTGTTATATATTTTGGCTATATAATTGTATGGATATTGTTTGCGGCAATAATAGCAATGGTTTGCGGACCAATCGTAATACTTCTGGGTAAAATACGATACAAAAAATTTAAAGCCCCCGACTGGGCTTCTGCATTAGTTGGAATTACCGTGATTTGGCTTGTGATTTTTTTGTTTTTCAGAATTTCAGTACCTCTGATTTCAAATCAAATTGCCGAATTCCAGTCAATTGATGTCGAAATAATTTCGAAAGGCTTAGAAATACCGATAAAAAATGTAGATGATTTTATTCAAAATACGCCGATAATTAATGAACCTGATTTTTCCATTGAAAACCTTGTAATAGATAAAATTTCATCTGTTCTTAACCTTTCAAATGTAAGAGACATTTTTAGTGATTTATCCTCACTTTTATGGAATCTGGTTTTATCAATATTTGCCGTTACTTTTATCAGTTTTTTCTTTTTAAAGGACAGAGGACTATTTGATATGGGAGTTTTAGCAATTGTTCCTGACAAATATGAAGAAAAAACCAAATCTGTACTGGTATCAGTCAGAAATCTGATTTCCAGATATTTAATCGGAATAATTTTACAATCTCTGTGCATGATGGTTCTTTATATATCAGGACTATACATAATTGGTGTTAATTTTAATCTGGCGGTGTTAATCGGAATTATTGCAGGAGTACTGAATGTGATACCTTATATCGGTCCGTGGATAGGTGCAGTAATTGCTTTTGTGCTTATTACTGTTGGAAATATTCAGTATGATTTTTATGATATAACAATACCTTTATTAATTAAAATGCTTGTTGTTGTAGCTTCTGCTCAAATTATTGATAATATTGTTTTTCAGCCGATAATTTTTGGGAAAAGTGTCAAAGCTCATCCCATAGAAATATTTCTGATAATTCTTATTGCCGGAAGTCTATACGGAATATTGGGAATGATGCTTGCAATACCAAGTTACACCGTTATCAGAGTAATCGCCAAAGAATTTTTTTATCAATATAAATTTGTGCAAAAAATCACCCAAAATATTACAACTGCAGAAAATAAAAAGAATAAGCCTAAAGAGAATGCAAATATTTAAATTTGGAGGAGCTTCTGTTAAAAATGCAGAAGCCGTAAAAAATATAAAAAAAATAATTCAAAACTCAGAAAATTTAATTGTTGTTGTTTCTGCAATTGATAAAACTACAAACGCCCTTGAAGGATTACATAAACTTTATATAGAAAATGCTCCGAAAAAAAATGAGGTGTTTTTAAATATCAAAAACTATCATTTTGATTTGTATAAAGATTTATTTCAGGAAAAACCTGATAACTCTGATTTAGGGAGTCTTTTTAAGGAACTTTATTCAATAATACAAACAAAACCATCCGGCAATTCAGATTTTGAATATGACAAAATTGTTGTTTACGGAGAATTATTCAGCTCGGCAATTATTTATAAGTATTTATTTGAACAAGGATTAAGTATTACTCATCTGGATATCAGAAAAGTATTAATTACTGATTCAACACATAAAGAAGCAAAAATAATTTGGGAAGAATCTAAAAGAAAATTAGATGAATATTTAGGTAATTTTACAAAAAAAATTATCCTTACACAAGGATTTATTGGTTTCTCAACATCGGGCAATAATACTACTTTGGGCAGGGAAGGTTCTGATTTTACTGCAGCAGCACTGGCATTTATATTAAACACGAAAGATGTTGTGATTTGGAAAGACGTACCGGGAATTATGAATGCCGATCCTGTCTGGTGTAATTTTGCACAAAAATTAGATGTTTTATCATATCAGGAAGCTATTGAACTTGCTTTTTACGGAGCAAAAGTAATTCATCCCAAAACAATAAAGCCTCTGGAGAATAAAAATATTCCGCTATATGTAAAGTCTTTTCTTAATCCCGAAAAAGAAGGCACTGTTATTAAAAAAATAAATCATAAATTAGAATTACCACCTATCTTTATACTTAAGGAAAATCAAACGCTTATATCAATTTCTCCAAAAGATTTTTCTTTTATTGTTGAAGAAAATATCAGTAAAATTTTCGGACTTTTTGTTAAATATAACATTAAGGTCAATATGACACAAAATTCAGCAATAAGTTTTTCGGCTTCTATAAATAGTAATTCCGGGAATTTTATTGATTTAATAAATGAACTCGGGAAAGAATATGTAGTAAAGTACAATGAAAATTTGCAATTGATAACAATACGACATTATACGGATGTTGCAATTAATAAGATGATTTCAGGAAAACAAATATTTATGGAGCAACGTTCAAGAATTACTGCAAGATTTGTTGTACCCGAATAATCAGAAAATATTATTTTTGCAAAAATATACCTTATAACCTGTAAATTAAAAAAGAAAGGAAATTTATGACTAATAATAAAACAGAAATAACAGTTTGTTTATTGAATCCGCAAGGTCATGTGCGTTGGCAAGAACCTCCAATTGCCGAACATCCCGATACCGGAGGACAAATAGTATATATATTAGAGCTATCTAAAGAACTTGCAAAAGCAGGTTGTAAAGTTGATATTTTTACCAGATTTTTTGATGATTCCGAATGGACAGGTTACAACAAAGAAATTGAAGAATTTAATAAAAATTTAAGAATTGTAAGAATTAAATGTGGTCCGGAAAATAAATTTCTTTGTAAAGAAGAACTATGGCCATTTATCAAAGATTTTGCATCAGGTATCAGAAAATTTTATACAAATCAAGCTTATCAACCGGATGTTATTACATCGCACTATGCAGACGCAGGGCTTACTGCAGCTATGTTAAAAAAAGACATAAAAAAATCTTTTGTACATACAGGACATTCGCTGGGCGGTAAAAAAATGGATAATTTAAATCTTTCCAAATCAAATTTTGATGAGATAAACAATTCTTTTAATTTTCATTTACGAACTTCTGCCGAAAGAATTACTTTTAAAAATTCTCATTATATAATTGCTTCAACACAGGAAGAAGTTGATAAACAATATGGGCATAAGGTTTATAAATCAGCAGCAGATGACAAAAATAAATTTCACATAATTCCGCCGGGAATTAGTCCCGAACAATTTTTCTCATATAAAATCAAAGAAACGAAGTCTGAAAAATATCAGAAAGCAACTGAAAAATTACAAAAACAACTGGAAAAAACAATTTCACAAGACAGAATAAATTTCCCCTGTGCTTTTTCTGCAGCTCGGTTTGACGCAAAGAAAAATCCTTCAGGTCTTTTAATGGCGTATGCCGATAGCAGTCTGCTTCAAGAAAAAACCAATCTTTTGATTATAGCAGGAAATGTAAACAGTCCGCTAAATCCTGAAAACAGAGATAAACTTAAAGAAAATGAAAAATATATTGTCGAAGAAATAGTAAGCATAATAGAAGAACGAAAACTTCAGGGCAAGGTATGTTTCAGTCCGGGCTTTGATTATAAAGACGAAATGCCGTATATATACAGATATGCGGGCAGAAATAACTGGATTTTTGTGAATCCTGCCCTGCATGAACCTTTCGGATTGACAATAGTAGAAGCAATGGTTTCGGGACTTCCCGTTGTAGCAACAAAATTCGGAGGACCTGTCGAAATATTAGACAGAGGAAAGTACGGAATTTTAGCAGACACGACAAATCCTGTTTCATTGGCTTCATCTATCGAACAATTGCTGGACCCGGATAAATGGAGGGATTTTTCGGAAAAAGGAATGGAAAGAGTTAAAGAAAAATTTACATGGAAGACTGCTGCCTCAGGTTATATAAGAGTATTTGACAAAATTATTAATGAAGGATTGAAAGATAAAAATGACTTTCCAATTCCTGAATATTTTCTGAATCAGGATAAAAAAAGTGAACAAGAGTTGATAAATGAACTGAAAAAATATTACTTTTAAGAAACAAAATAAAATGTATACCTTTGGCAATAAAAATAAATTTTAAATATGCAAAAAAAAATATTTATTACAGGCGGAGCGGGTTTTATAGGTTCTCATGTTGTAAGACAATTTGTTAATAAATATCCTGATTATCAGATTATAAATATTGACAAACTTACTTATGCCGGTAATCTTGAGAATCTTAAAGACATCGAAAACAAAAAAAACTATCTTTTTGAAAGAGCCGATATAGTTGATGAAAAAGTAATTATCGGATTATTTGAAAAACATACACCAGATGCCGTAATACATCTTGCGGCAGAAAGTCACGTTGACAGAAGTATTTCAAATCCTACGGATTTTATTTTTACTAATATTGTAGGAACTTTAAATTTGCTAAATGCTTTTAGAAAAATATGTTCTGATAAATACGAGAATAAACTTTTTTATCATGTTTCTACCGATGAAGTTTACGGTTCTCTCGGAGATACAGGTTATTTTATTGAAACAACTCCTTACGACCCTAAATCTCCTTACTCCGCATCAAAAGCAAGTTCGGATCATCTAATAAGAGCATATAACCATACTTTCGGAGTTCCTGTTATTATTTCTAATTGTTCTAATAATTACGGACCAAATCAGTTCCCCGAAAAACTTATTCCCCTTGCAATAAACAATATTAAAAACATGAAACCTATTCCGATATACGGAAAGGGTGATAATGTAAGAGACTGGCTTTATGTCGTTGACCATGCTGTTGCAATAGACACTGTTTTTCATAAAGGAAAAATCGGAGAAACCTACAATATCGGCGGAAATAACGAATGGTCTAATCTGGATTTAATTAAAAAACTGTGCGAAGTAATGGACAAGTTGCTTAACAGAACTCCGGGAACATCAGCATCGCTTATTACCTTTGTTAAAGACAGAGCAGGACACGATTTCAGATATGCAATAGATTGCTCTAAACTGACAAAAGAATTAGGATGGAAGCCTTCGTTGCAATTTGAAAAAGGAATTGAAATTACTGCAAAATGGTACTTAAACAATCAGAAATGGATGGAAAATATCGTATCGGGAGATTATCAAAAGTATTATGAGAACCAATATGTGAACAGATAGCGGGATCTTTTCAATTTTTTGGAGTTATGCCATTTAACAAATACATACCCGTCAGATACCCTCCCCTCTTCAGAAATGCTTTAAAAAGAATTAAAAACTCCGAAAAATCCGTATATATAACTTTTGATGACGGACCAAATGACGGCACAACGCAAAAAATTCTAAAATTACTATCGGATTATAATGCAAAAGCAACTTTTTTTTGTGTCGGAAAAAATGCATTAAAATATCCGGAATTAATACGGGGGATTAAAGATAACGGACATAGTATTGGTAATCATTCGTTGAGTCATAAAAATTCATTTAAAGTGTCTAATAAGGAATGGATGGAGGATGTTTTATCTGATTCCCCTGTTTCAAATGCAAAGTTTTTCAGACCGCCTTATGGCAAAATCTCTTTTAAACAATACAAAGAATTGACAAAAATTTACACCATCGTTTTCTGGGATGTTTTGTCAATGGATTTCAGAGAGAATTATACTACAGAAAAAATTATAAAAACCGTTAAAAGATATTCGAGAAACGGCTCGATAATTGTTTTTCACGATAGCCTTAAATATTGTAAAAAAATGCTACCGGCACTTGAAGAAAGTCTTAAATATTTTTCGGAAAAAGGTTTCAGACTGAAGGAATTATGATTATTTTTTGCCTGATAGTGCAATTTTAATGGCATTATCTTTAGCAATTTGCCAATCAGATAATAATTCGGCAAAAATTTCTTTAACGGTAGAAATACTTGTGGCTTTATAAGCATTAGTTCCTGCGAATGCAAATCCATTATTCATGTTTCCTTTATAAGCATTATATAATGCAAGCATAATACAATAAGGACTGCTAGACATATTACAGGATTTAATACAATGGAACGGACATTTAACAGGAATTTTAAATCCCTGCTTTACTTTTTCGAGGAAGCTGCTTTTTACCGCTCTTCCGGGCATTCCGACAGGACTGTCAATAATTTCAACATCATTTTCGGAAGCATCTATATATATTTGTTTGAATTTCATTGGAGCATCGCATTCTTTTGTTGTAACAAAGCGTGTCCCAATTTGTACTGCTTTTGCTCCATGTTGCATTATATTATAAATATCTTCGCCTGTATATATTCCTCCACCTGCAATTACGGGGATTTCTTTTTTATACTTATCTTCAAAAACTTTTACTTCTTTAACTACATCAGAAACAATCATATCTAATGAATTATTTGGATTTTCGAGTAAACTTTTTTTAAAGCCGAGATGTCCTCCGGCTTTGGGTCCTTCAACCACTATTGCATCCGGCAGATAGTCATATCTTGATTTCCATTTATCACAAATTATTTTTGCTGCTCTTCCTGATGAAATAATTGGAACAAGTTTTGTTATGCTGTCAGGAATTAAAAATTTTGGTAAATCTAAGGGTAATCCCCCTCCTGAGAATATAATATCAATTTTTTCAGAAATTGACGTTCGTACCAAATCGGTAAAATTTGTCATTGCAACCATTATATTAACGCCAATAACACCTTTTGTTGATTTTTCTTTTGCTTTTCTTATTTCATTTTGTAAGCCTTCTATATTTGCTTCAAGGTAATTAAGCAAGGGATTTCTATGCACTAATCCAAGTCCTGCTGCCGAAATCACTCCAACTCCACCTTCATTTGCCACCGAAGCAGCTAAGCCTGAGAGGGAAACGCCTACTCCCATGCCTCCTTGGATTATAGGTATTTTTATTTTTAATCCTCCAATTGAAAATTCTCTTTTGTTTTTTTGCATTTTAAAATAATCCTCTCTTTTTATTTTTTGCAAGATACGCATAATTTTTGACAATATCAAAGATTTAACAAAATATTATAATATTTTTTATTTTAAATAAATTTGGTGGGCGTTAAATTTTTAACAAAATAAGTCATAAAAAATTTCCGGGCTAAATCCCTCAAAAAATCTATAAGCTAAATTATCAGCATAGCATCTCCATAAGTTCCAAATCTGTATTTTTCTTTAATAGCCACGTCATAAGCTTTAAAAAGTTCTTTATATCCTACAAATGCAGCGACACTCATCAACAGGATAGTTTTTGGCAAATGAAAGTTAGATATCATACAATTAGGTATCTGTATATCATAAGGCGGGAAAAGAAATTTATTTGTCCATCCTTCATAAGTTTTCAGGTGTCCTGTAGTTGTTACCGAGCTTTCAAGTGTTTTTAAAACGGTAGTTCCAACTGCACAAACTTTGCGTTTTTTATTTTTTGCTTCATTTACAAGTTTTACAACTTCTTCGCTTATTTTTATTTCTTCGGAGTCCGCTTTATGTTTTGTAAGGTCTTCAACTTCAATGTTTCTAAAGTTTCCAAGTCCTACATGTAAAGTAATATAGCCAAAATCAATACCTATAATTTCGAGACGTTTCAATAATTCTCTGCTAAAGTGCAATCCTGCTGTAGGAGCTGCAACCGCACCTTCTTCTTTTGCATAAATAGTTTGGTAACGATCTTTATCGGTAGGCTCAATTTCTCTTCTGACAATATGTTTTGGCAAAGGCATTTCTCCTAATGAGTATAAATCGGATTTGAATGTGGCATAATCTCCGTCATATAAAAATCGTACTGTTCTTCCTCGTGATGTAGTATTATCAATAACTTCGGCTACCAATAACTCATCTCCGAAAAAGAGTTTATTCCCGATTCTTATCTTTCGTGCAGGGTCAACTAAAACATCCCACAAGAATTGTTCTTTGTTAAGTTCCCTTAATAAAAAAACCTCTATCTTTGCTCCCGTTTTTTCTTTATTCCCGTAAAGTCGGGCAGGAAATACTTTTGTATTATTAAATATCATTAAATCTCTGTCGGAGAAATAATGATAAACATCTTTAAATAATTTATGTTCTATTTCTCCGGTTTTTTTGTGTAAAACCAAAAGTCTTGACTCATCCCGATTATCAGTTGGATGTAAAGCGACTAATTCTTCGGGTAATTTGTACGAAAATTGAGATAATTTCATTGTTATTTAGAGTTATAATAATTTTATTTAAAGCAAAAAATAGTTTATATGGTTATTTTGATAAATGCCTTATTATACATCAAATACATAAAAAGGTTACATTTTGTTTATTATTTTTTCAAATTCTTCAATATTAATTGCATCATTCAAAGTAAAATTTCCGCATCGAATTCGTCTAAGATAATACAAAAAAGCCCCGTTGTCAAGTTTTTTTCCGATATCATTTGCCAAAGACCTTATGTATGTTCCTGTACTGCAAGTAACAGATAGTGTTGCATAAGGTAAAATAAATTCTTCAAGTTTGATATTATTAATAAAAACTTTGCGTTTTTTTAGATTAATTTCCTGACCTTCACGGGCAAATTTATATGCTCTTTTACCCTTATGCCAGATTGCCGAAAATATCGGAGGAGTCTGATAGATTTCTCCCTCAAAACATTTTAAAACTTGAAGAATTTGTTTTTCCGTAATACTATCAGTCGGAAATGTTTGGGTTATTTCTGTTTCCAAATCATACGAAGGAGTTGTTGCTCCTATTTGTATTGTTGCAAGATATTCTTTTTCGGTTATCTGTAATTCGGAAATTGTTTTTGTGGCTTTCCCTGTACAAATAATCATTACCCCCGTAGCAAGAGGGTCTAGTGTTCCGGCATGTCCGATTTTTATTTTATTTAATCCGAATTTATGTTTTAAAATAAATTTAATTTTATTTACAATATCAAAAGAAGACCAGCCTTTTTCTTTGTCAATTACTATTATTTCACCGGAATTAAAGTCCGGAGTTCTATTTGCATTAAAAATTTCACTCATTCACAAAAGCCTATAAAAACAATATGGCAATTAGCCCCATTATTACACAATATATTGCAAACCAATAAATTTTCCCTTTTTTAACAATATTTATCATCACTTTACAAGCGGCTAATCCCGAAATAAAAGCAGCAAAGAAAGCAATTATTAAAGAGTTTAAAGGCAGGGATGTATTATCAAAATCTCCTTTTATTAATTCAAGAAAATTTTCTCCGAGAATAGGCACTAAAACCATTAAAAATGAAAATTTTGCAAGATTTGCTTTTTTATTTCCAAGTAAAATTCCTGTCGAAATAGTTGCTCCTGAACGGGATATCCCCGGCAGTACGGCAAAAGCCTGAGCTATTCCGATAATAAAAGAATCAACAAAAGTAATTTCCCTTTCTTTTTTTCTTTTTATAAGAGTAAGGCATAATAAAGTCGCAGTTATCAGAAGCATTGACCCGACAAAAGCCATATTATTTCCGCTGTAGAACCCTTCTACAAAATCTTTAAAAAATAATCCTACTATTGCTACAGGAATCATTGAAACAATTATTTTTGATGTATAAGAAGTCTCTTCGTTATATTTAAATTTAAATAATCCTGAAATAATTTTAACTATATCTTTTCTGAAAATAATAATAGTACTTAAAACAGTTGCCCCATGTACTAAAACACTAAAATACAAATTGTTTTCAGCATCAGTATCAAATAATGCTTTGCCTATTTCTATATGTCCGCTGCTACTGACGGGCAAAAATTCCGTTAATCCCTGGATTAATCCAAGAATTAAAGCTTCGTACCACTCCATATAATTTCAGTATTAAATATTATTGTATTTTTTCGGGATCCACATTATTGCTATGATTTCAATGACAAACCCTAATAAAATCATAACAGGAGCTAATGTTATTCTTCTGAAACTAAATATTTCATAACTGAATACACCCGGGTCATCCGAAGCTCCCCCCGACATTAAAATAAATCCGATTACAATGACAAGAAAACCGATAACTAATAAAATATAATTTTCTTTTTTTAATGAAAATCCTAAATTTTCTTCATTGTTTTTAATGTTCTTTTCATCCGATTTAGTATTTACAGGATGTTTGCTGTTTTTGCCAGGTCTGTTTTTCATCGTTTTTCTAATAATGTTAATAATATAAATTTGTAGATTTTATTCTTAAATATTTATTTACTGCAAAATATGTGGAAATTAGTGAAAGAATCACTCCCAGACATAAAACAATAATAAATAATATTCCGATTGTTTTATAATCAATTAAACTGATAATATCTTTTAATTCCTGATTAGTTATATGAATTATTAAACCCAAAATAATAATTGCAATAAAAGAACTTATAAATCCCTGAATAATTCCTGACAATAAAAAAGGTTTTCTGATAAAGCCTCTTGTCGCACCAACTAATTTCATCGTATTTATCAAAAAACGTTTTGAGTATATCATTAATCTGATAGTATTGTTTAACAATGTAAAAGAGATTACAAAAAGTACCATACTGAAAATCAGTAAAATCAAACTGATTTTTCTTGCATTTTCATTGATTAAATGTACCAGATTTTGTTGATACGAAACTTCCTGAACCAAATCTGCATGGTTTAAAAAATGCTGTTCAATTTTACTTATGCTGTCAGGATTTGCATAATCGGCAATAAGATAAACATTTATTGTTGGTGATAAAGGATTATAACCCAAAGTTTCCAGAAAATCTTCGCCAAGAGATTCTTGTAAAGATGCGGCTGCATCTTCTTTTGTTATAAATTGCGTAGATTTAATATATTCGTAAGTATCTAATGTTTTCTGAAATTTTCTGATATCTGCCTCTCTTACATTGTCATGAATTATTAAAGAAAAAAGAAGATTTTCTTTTACATAAGCCGAGAGAGTTTGTGCATTTAACACCAAAATCCCAATTAATCCAAGCAGTAAAAGAACCAAAGAAATACTCATAAGAGAAGTTAAATAAGCTCCACGTATTCTGCCTTTTAATGTATTTTCTTCTTTATGAGTTTTCATATATTCTTTAATGTAAACTTATTCCCTTTTTACCTGTTTTGTCCTCAAATAATATTTTTAATCCTTTTTTGTTTGACAAATATAATAAT
>SLSH01000042.1 GCA_007130555.1 Bacteroidales bacterium | reverse complement strand
TTTGCGAACGATATCGTCAACCTCACCGTCCGTTACCTGCGCTACGTTGGCGGAAGCGTCGTATCCCGGATTCCCCGCATGCAACAGCAAGAAGGGTGTTCCGGAAGATAGTTGGGTATTGAGTACGTCACTTGCTAGATAAGAGCTCATCGACATTTACATCATTCCTCCCTAAGAATTCACGTGGCACTAACAACGGGTGGCGTAGTACCAGAGACACCTAATGCGCTAGCCGCCTCCTTTCGCACAAAATAATTGGTCCATGCATCACCTCCCTAAAGATCGACGGCGCGTATGGCACTAGCCTTTAGAAATAAACGCCCATCTATAGGTCCTATAGGAAATAATGCCCGTAGATAGCAGCCCATAAAGGGTCGCGTAGTGTAGTATCCAGCACCAATTCCTTCTGGAGGAAATTCGCTATAGTTACTACTTAACATACTCACCTCGAAAAGTTCAGGAGAGGTGAAGGAGTCAATTTCCTTGATCAGGTCCCTACTATTGTAGTCGTGCATAGACACCTTAAAGTGTACTTTACCAACATCGCTTCCTTGATAGAAGCGCATCTCTACTCTATGGTTAGCACTTCGTATATAGGTTGTGCCTCCTAATTTTGGTGGATATGCTTGATCGATCTCTACAGACGGCTCCTCCGGTTCCTCTGTGCCAGGTGTCCAGCTATGAAAAGCGTACGATTCGTCTTGAACTATGTTCCAAAGGTAGTCCGTGTTTCTGTGCTCGACTGTTTGAACTGTAGTGATATCGTAATGTGTTTCGAATGATTCCCATTTCTTCATCATCTCATCGTTTAGGGCGGTCGCATAATCGCCGCCCCAGTAAATAGTTAAACTACCGTTGTAGTAGCAATATATAGAGGTCGCATTACCTCCATGATCTACATCTACCTTACCAATAAAAGCAGTAACGCTGTCTAAAAAGGGACTGTTGGGCTCTGTGGGATTGTGATATATTTCTGCGGAAACGTAGCATCTGGTAAAAGATACCGTAACAGAGTAAAATGCCTCCAATAAACCTACAGCCCCTCCTAAGGCTTTATGCCACTCATATTCAGTTTCTTCAGGGTTTTGTCCTATATAACCTTGGAAGTAGCAGTCTTCGAAGATTACATCTAAATACTGTGCAAGAATATAGCCGACGTACCCTCCACCGAAACCGTATACATTATTTATATTACCAACAAAAGCGCACTGCCGAAAAAGCGTATGTCCTGTCTCAGGATCTCCAGTATATCTATACGTACTTACGTATCCGGCAAACCCTCCTATAGGGTGCTTATCATTTCCGTTTATATCACCCTCGAGTAGACATTGTTTAATCTCGGTGACGGCCCCAGAAAAAGTTGCAATTTGTCCTACAAAACCTCCTCCATAGCCTCCCCATTCTCCTCCGCTACCAGTCCATGCAACACTAACTGTTGCATTTGCTAAACATCTTTCGATAACTATAGAGCTAAGCATCCAATTGTGTATATCCCCTATCAATGCACCTACGTATGCTCCAGAAGCTGATCCCGATACGGTACAATCTGAAATCGATACCGAAGCACTATCCCCTACATATAACAAGTTTACTAGTAATCCCCCTGAAGCTGATCTATTTAACACATCACAATTCTCGATACTAATCTGTATACCAGAATCGTAGCAGTAGATTGTACCAACTAGTCCCCCAGAACCTCCACTTAGAGTGATATTCTTTAGAGTAGCTTGAGCCGCTTTACCAGCATATAAATCAATCATGTGTACAAATGTTCCTGATAGATTAGATATTGTAAAACCATTGCCATCGTACGTGCCATAAAAATCGGATATAGAAGTCCAACTTTCTCCCTGCATATCTATATCTGCCATTTGAATATAATTACCGTTGGTAACAGCTTTTAATCCTTCGGCGTTCCATACTTCTGTAGCCACTAGAACTCACCTCCCTCTTCCTCTTGCTCTTCTTCTTCCTCACCAGTTAAATTCCACTCTACTACTAGCGTACTTGGAGGAAGCACCATACCACCGCCAAATTGTAACATCTGGATAGAAATCGAATCATCGTGAGTAAGCTCTGCATGCCCTGGATTCACAGGACCAAACGGGACCGTCTTCCAGGCCTCACCATCTATACCTGCTACAAAGGTCTTGCTTGCAATGACTCCTCCAGTTTTCTTATTGAGTAGATTCAGCTGCATATAGTTATTCTCATTTCCAGTTATGCCCATCTTTGGTACTAAATAAACTGCCTTTACTGTTGTATCTTTCGTTATTCCCATTACCGGAAACTCAAACGCATCTACAGTGTTTACGTACGTAAGTGGGTAAAAGACCAGCTCGCTGCCGAAAATCTTCTCACTGGTACGGTCACGCTGTACTACAAACTCATCAAAATATAGGCCGTCGGTCATTCCCTCCGAGGCCACCGTAAACTTGGCGCTTATTAACTCCTGTATAGTACTTACAGGCACAACCGCCGATATACTTGTCCAGGATACCCTATACGACCTGTAAGCGCCCTCTACCCAGCTCATCGCTGAAAGTCCCTTCTAGCGGGTAGCCTGTAGTAGTCTTTTTCTTCGTGCGCGTACTCTAGAATAAACTCTATAAAGGCTAGAGCTGTAACCTCGTGTCTCTCTCTATATCTCTCTGGTAGAAACCTACCGCTGATACGATAGCTGGGAGTTTGTGGAGAAGTTAGTTCGATAGGTTGCTCCATGTATGACTCTTCGGCAAACTTGAAGCAGAAATTTCCAGCCCAGGTTCCTCCCTCTACAACGGTAACACCCTCAACTTCCTCCCAGCCCGAAGTGTCTTCCGTTTCGGCCGATGGGTTTTCTAGCATATTTTGAGAGTAGTACCTAGCCATTATGTCACCCCCACATCTGCTATAGCCCTTGTAGTAGTAGTAGATGCTATCGTAAGAGTAGTGGCTACGTCTGTTGTTAACGCGGCCCTTGTAGTAGTAGCAGATGCTATCGTAAGAGTAGTGGCTACGTCTGCTGTTAACGCGGCCCTTGTAGTAGTAGCAGATATTCCGCTAAATGTTGATATTAGTGATCCTATGGTAACGGCTGTCCTCGTTCCTGTTAGGGACTCTACGCGGAAATCGAGAGGAACCATCTTACGTCCCTCTATGGTCGCCTCTAGACCTCCATCATACTGTAACCGTTGTCGTGTCACGAATATCATAGTATCATCCACAATATCCGAGGGGTTCATAATGCGCACTATATCGTATAGCTCTACACGTGGATCTCCTCTAGCAGTTAGTGTAAAGGAAGCGTTTGGATCGATCACCAGTTGCAGTAGATGATGTGCATACTCTGCGGCTACCGGAAGCGACTGAATTTGGGCGTTATCAATTAGCAACACGCGCTCCCCTATTTTTTCTTTGGTACTTTCGGATATCGCTTCATAAGCCGAGGTAGACAAGGCCACGGGCAATCCCCTCACATATATATCTACCTCTTCTGGATCGTTAGGGTTCGTTAACCATAAAGTAAAAGACGTTGCTCCGTATTCTATCTTGTCAATGGTAGTATTTAATGCTCCCAATAATCCTATCTCTTCTATCATTACTGCGGGAGACTTCGTAAAAATAGTGTCGCTAAAAATTGTCCCTCCACGAGGTACGGTAAAATTATTCTGTCGAAACAGGATATCTGATTCGTCTAAAAACACACTTCTATACCGAACTCTTACACTCGAATAAACATCGGTATATCTTTGAGGGTTATCAATATCGATAATTTGGTCCTGATCCGTCATAATAGTATCAGGAACCCCATCTCGACGGTTAGATCTTACTCGTACTCCGCCAAGACGATCACAAGAAACACTATAATTACCAGCAATGGCAAGATTCTGCACTACGTCTCGAACTTTGTTACCCTCCATCCACCCTATATCTATCAACCACACCTGATCTTCATCTATAATTATCTCCTCATCGCTCAAAC
>SLSH01000034.1 GCA_007130555.1 Bacteroidales bacterium | reverse complement strand
TTGTGGTTGATCTTCAGATGTCCGAGTGGTTCCCGCAAGGTTTGGCTGTCTCGCTCGAATGCTCGTCGAACGCCGAATCGGCTTCGTACGAGTATGATTTCGGCAACGGATACATCGAGACGATACACACCGATAGCTTCGTCTACTACATCTACCCTGAACCGGGAACGTATACGGCAACGTGTACCGTCGAGTCGGCTGAAGGTGTCGGGACCGCTTCGATCACAGTCGTGGTGTACTGAGATTCGGTGGTTTCTTGAGCGTGCCGGTGGTTCGACGGTGCGGTTCGCGGGGTGTTCGCGTCCGCGTGCGTATGGTAATTCTTATAAGTGAGTAGCGGAAGGAATCCGTATGAGGATTCTTGTTGTCTTGCTCGTAGTTGTCTTCACCGTCGCATCGTGTATCACAGAAGCGCCTCCAACTGATCCTGATCCTCAGCCTGATCCTGATCCTCAGCCTGATCCTGATCCTCAGCCTGATCCTGATCCTCAGCCTGATCCTCAGCCTGATCCTGATCCTGATCCTCAGCCTGATCCTGAGTACGCCAGTCCGATCATCATCACACAGGGCGGCACGTATTCTGGTGCGTGGGAGAGCCGTGACCGAAACACTCCTGCGATCACCATCTCAACGAACGAGCCGGTCGTCATCGAGAACGCACACATCCGGAGCCTTGCGAACCACATACGCTCTGATCATGGACTCGATGTTCACGTGACGGTGCGAAACGTAAGCGCGATCGGGCTCGCACCTAAGAGCGCTGGCGATTCCACCGGCAGGTTCATCAGCCTCGACACGTACCGCTCTCTCGTCCTCGAGAATTCTCACTTCGAAAACACGAGCGGCGTCTACCTTCACCTCTCATCGCCTGGTGCGACAGTGAGGATCGTGGGCAACCGAGCGAGGAACATCGACGGTCGCAAATCCGACGGAGACGGCGGGTACTCAGGATTCAGTATCGCTCAATTCGTCCAGTTCGACAAGGGCGATGGTCTTGTAGACTCCGAGATCGCGTGGAACGAGGTGATCAACGAGCCGTACCGCAGTCGCGTCGAAGACGTCATCAACATGTGGCAGACGACTGCTGTGGCCTCGAGCCCGATCCGCATCCACAACAACTACATCCGCGGAGCATACCCTTCTGACCCTACAAGCGATGGCTTTAGCGGCGGGGGCATCATCTTGGGTGATGGTGGAGGGAGTTATCAGCACGCGTATGATAACCACGTCATCGCAACGTCCAACTACGGAATCGCGATCGCCGGTGGCGAGCACAACCTGATCGAGAACAACCGGGTGATCTCGTGTGGCCGGCTCGAAGACGGCAGTCTCATCGCCTCGCAGAATATCGGCATCTATGTGTGGAACCAGTACGATGCTCCCTACGGTCAGAATGCGGTCTTGAACAACGAGATGGCATGGGCTGATACGACCGCCACCGCTCGGAACGACATATGGGTCGAGGCGGATTCGGAAAGCGGAGTGTCAACCGAGGGGAACACGGGAATCCTCGCAACACCGGTTCCGTGCGCTGCAGAAGCAGAGGAACACGGCCGCTGGCTCGAGAAGGTCGATGATGCCGACGTTATCGTCGGACTTTTGATCTGAGCGTCCCCGCCGGGATTCGAACCCGGGTCCCGGCCTCCGGAGGGCCGGATGATATCCAGACTACACCACAGGGACCTTGTGTTCAGGTCCTTCGAGTCGGTTTTAAAGGGTTCTTATCGTTCTCGGTGGTCGACGCCGAGCGGTGTGCCGAGCTTTCGTGTGAGCGCTCGGATTGTTCGTGTGATCTCCGGATCGTTTGCGGCTCGTTCGAGCGCTCCGTGTACGGGTCCTTCAAGGCCGAGTACGCGCGCGTACGATACAGCGTTCGTCAGGTAGGCGGCGCGGTACTGTCCGCTCGTACGCTCGGCGAGCGCGAGCATCGCATCGTATTGTTCGAGGAGTCGGGATCGGGTTTGGCCTGGAATTGTCATGAGACTATACTCATTCGAGTCGTGGGTGAATGAGAGGAGCCGTTCGGCTTCTCTGATGCGCAGCTCGATCCGCTCGCGGTTTTCGCGTGCTTCAGGCGTTCGCAGGTATGCTTCGACATCACGGACCTTCTCGTCCGCTCCGCGCACGACGTGGATGTCGACGGGGTCGTGGAGGTTGATGTACTCGCGGTGCGCGCGCAGTTCGATGTGGTATGCGCGCAGGCTCATCTCCGGATCCCACACGTTATCGGTGAGGATCTGGTCGAAGAGCGGTGTTCCCCGGTGACTGCTCAACTCGATGATCGCTTCGAAGACTTCGGGTCGGTGTTGGAGGAGTCCTTGTTTTCCATCGGCGCTCAGCGCATCCGGATAGAGCGATGATTCGCTCAGGATGATTCCGTAGATCGTTGCGGGCGTGACGTTGAAGTCGCGTGCGATCCGATTGACGAGCGGTTCGACGATCGTCATACGGGATATGGTTGCGGCTTGCCAGGCGCCGATGACGCCCTCGAGTTCAGAGGCGGGTTCCTCTACCGGTTCTGGTGTTCGAATCGCGCTCTGAGGTTCTCGTGTTCCAATTGTTCGTGGGGTTTCGACGGTATTCTCGATCGTTCGTTCGAGCGTCTGATAGGTCGCTGTGAAGAGGCTGCGGGTTTCTCGATCATCAGATGCGGTCGATGGTTCCGTTTGGGCGCTGCGCTGCTCGTTTTCTGCAGCGGTTCGCGTAGGAGTCGATGGTTCCTCACCGGCTCGCGTTCCTTGTTCGCTTTGTGCATCAGAGGTGGGTGTGGCTTGGGGTTCTCGAACGGTTTCGGTCTGCTCGGTTCGGATGATCGTTTCGAGCGTTGATTGTTCCGTTCGGGCCTCTCTTCTTCGTGTGTTCTCGGCTCGTACGTCTTCGATCCGCTCGAGGGTTCTTGAGAGGTACGGTCGTGGGTCGAGCCATGAGAGGTACTGCGATCCCAGGTATGAGACACCTATGCTCCCGGCGATGAGCATGGGTATGATCGCTTCGCGTACGATCGGGCGCATGTTCGATGGAAGGATTCAGCATTCAAGAATCCTCGAAGCGCTCATCCGGAAGGGTTCCGGTTATGCTGGTTCGCTTCTCTTCTCGAGGAAGGTTTCGATGATCGTTCTCATCTCTTCGAGGATGGTGATCTGTGTATTGATGCTCTCGTTCTTCTCGCGTTCGATCTCTGTTTGCATCCACGAGTCCGGATCGTCGCTCTCCGCATGCGTGGTCGTTGTTGTCTTGAGCTGTTCGATCTGTGCGGTTACGGTGCGCAGGTTCCTTCGCATCCTCTCTGTGAGCGTGTGTTCTTGTGCGGGGTCGCGTTCGCGCTTGAGCTGTTCGAGGATCGCGACCGTATCGCTCACGTACGGAGGTGGTGCGGTTCTCGTCGTGCTCGTGAGCTTTTTGGCGAGTTTGTTCATGCGTTCGATGAGCCGTGCCGTGCTCTCTTCGAAGACGGCGCTCGCCGCTTCGCGAACGCTCTCGAGGGCTTCGTGTAGTTCGCTCTCAAGGGCTTCGAGTTGCGCTTCATCAGCGTACGCTTTGACCGCCTCTTTGCGTTCCTCTCCGCCTTTCGAGAGCGCGCTCCTCGCATGGGCGATCTGTTCGGTGAGCTTGGCTGATCGGCTCAGATCATCGGCGGCCTGCGCGATGCGCTCGTCAGGACTCGGGGCTGACGATGAGTTCGGATCGGCGTGTTCGTGCATCTGTTTGATCGAGCGCTTCGCCTCTTTGAACCAAGGGCTCTGACGCGTACCTAGACCGAACACCATAGTGTTCTTGTGAGCTTGCCCTTTATGTATGTGACGCTCCGAGTACGATCGGGTGGCGGAGGTCTTGAGGAACCGGTAGGATCCGATGTCGGTTCGGTGAATTCGAGCAGCGTAGCTGCGAAGACGTTCGGTTCCGGTGTGGAGTCGATGATGGGCCCGCCCGGATTGATCGTGTTCGAAGAACGCGATCCGGAGGA
>SLSH01000047.1 GCA_007130555.1 Bacteroidales bacterium | reverse complement strand
GTTTGATGAGGAACAAAATATTTAACTTCATCTTTTGTCCACTTAGTTTTTTTAAGCAATGAATCAAAAATACCTGCAATATTGGGTACTGCTCTGCTTTTAATTCTTCTTGCATCCATATACAAATTTCCGTTTTTGTCGGCACCAAGAAAATCAAGCATTTGCATATCTTCAAAGTTTTCAACTTCGGTAATACCGACAGTTTCTTCTGTATCAATTCTGCTTAAAACCACTGCCGAAGCCGAATCTCCAAAAGTTGCAAAAGGCACAAAATCCTTTTCATTAAGTAATAAACGCGACATTACCTCCGAATGAGCAACAATTACATGTTTAGCATCCTTATTAGCTTTTAAAAAAGAAATTGCATTTTGAACATTTAAATTAAATCCCACGCATGCCGAAGTTAATGTATATGTTGGTGTTTTATTATCGAACCCTGTAAAAAACGCCTTAACTTCTTCAGCTATTGCGGGCGTTGGATGAGGGGCAGTTGCAGTCCCCATAAACCATGCATCTATTTCTTCGGCTGATACTCCGCTCTTGTTTAATGCCATTTCAACCGCCTTAACACATAAGTCAATGCTGTTATCTGCATTTTTGTATTGTTGCAGAGCAGGAGGAAAAGGAACAACATGATATCTTGTTTTAAAGCCCATTAATTTTTCTACCATCCAGCAAAAAGCTTCCGAACAATTATTTTTTTGCTTATCTTTTATAAATTCTTCCGATTTTTCTATCCTGTTTTTATCAAAACCTGCCAAATATCCGCTATTAATAAACTGTAAAATATCCTCATTGGAAACTTTATGCTCTCCCAAAGCATAACCTATCCCTGAAAATATAAATGAAGTTTTCATTAGTTTTATTTTTAAATTTTAAAATAATAATTTTTCAGCCAGTATTTATACATCGGGTCAAGTATAGTAATTGTATTTCCGAATAAATCTATAATTTCTTTATTTTCCAGACTTTTTTTAATTCTTAATACATTTGCAGAAGTTCCCAGATTAAATTCATCCAAAGTTTGCTTGGAACTTAACTGTTCAATTCCAATAATTACCGCTTTCAAAAAATTCAATTGAGTACTACTCAAATCATCAGAAATAGACTGAAATAAAAAATCTAACTGCAAAATAAGACTTTCATGTGCAATTTTTACTATTTCTTCGTTACACGATTTTTTTGTTCTTAACCATGATAATTGAGCCAACTGCTGAACATAATACGGATGACATTCTGCAATATCAACAACTAAATCCGCTGCCGATTTTGAAATATTTTTTTTGGTATCCTTAAAACGTTTAATAATAAATTTTTCAAGATGTTTTTTTTCAATTTTTTGTAAAAATATAATATCTCCGAATTTATAAAACGGCATTGAAGGAGAAGTAAACACATCCATAAGCATGTGTCTTTTACTCCCGTACAGGCAATATGATGTCAGTTTATGCTTTTGCCAGTGAGAACGAAGTTTTTTCTGAATTGATAAAGCATCATCAAATGCTGATATGTTCTGAAATTCATCAATACAAATAATAAACTTAATATTTTTCTGCTTGGAAATATTTTCAGGTAAATCCAGAATGTCATCAGGCTCTTTCTTTACTGTCTCCCAATCAAAAGATATATTAATTTCACTATTAGGATCAGTACTAAAAGTTAGTTGAGGTATGAGCTTCCCCATAAATTTTTTTGCATTAGCTAACAATTCATCCGTTTTTTTAGTTGATGAACGTAAAACTTCTCTGGAAAAAATTTTGTAAAATTCCTCCTCATTACGAATATTATATAAATCTATAAAAACAAAACGAATATCTTTATTCTTTTTAGAAACATTTTCCGCAGACTTTTTTACCAGTGATGATTTTCCCCAACGTCTCGGTGAAATTAATACCGTATTTATACCCGATATAAAATTTGTTACTAATTTTAATATTTCTGATTCTCTATTGGCAAAATTATTGTCAGAAGCTATCCTGCCAAAAGTAAATGGAGTTTCAATAACATTTCTTTTCATAATTAATTTTAATAATTTCCCTGCAAAGATAATAATAAAAATAATAAGTTACAAATTTGTAAGTTACACTTTTGTAAGTTACACTTTTGTAAGCTGAACGTGATTATTTATTTTTATTCACTTTAAACTTAAAAAACTCTCTAATCTTATCTTTCCCGTCAATATTAAGTGTTGAAACAAATTCCTCGATTTCCATATTTAAACACTCTTCAGTTGTTTCAAAATATCCTGCAATCAGTATTTTTTTAATTGCAGAAAGAGATGCTCTGCTTTTTTTGCTTAATTCTTTAGCAAAACTGATAGTTTCATCAAGTAATTTTTCAGTTTCAAAAACATTTTGTACCAGTCCTTTTGACATAGCGGTTTCAACAGGGATTTCTATTCCCGACATTAAATAATATGCGGCATCTGCTTTGGAAAATATTTTTGAAAACAGACTGATTCCTCCTGCTCCGGGAATTAAACCTAAATCGGATTCAGGTAGTTTAAAAATTGTTTCTTCCGAACAAAATCTGATATCACAATGTAAAGCAAGTTCAAGCCCGCCTCCGTAAACAATACCTGAAACTGCTGCAATTACAGGAATATCAAGTGCAAATAAAGACGCAAACACTTTTTGAACTCCCATGCACATCACTTTTGCCGTTTCACGGTCAGCATTACCGATTTCATTTAAATCTCCTCCTGCAGAAAAAACTTTTTCATTACCAGCAATTATCAAAACACGTAAATTTTTATTTTGAGAAATATTATTAATTGCATGGTCAAATTCATCAAAAAAAATACGACTGAGAATATTGAGTTTTTCAGGTCTGTTAAGTGTTAAAATACAAACTTTATCAACTATTTGTATGGATATTGTTTTATAGTTCATCTTACTGTTTTTTTTGTAAAAGTATTATTTTTAATTGTATAATTCAAAAAAATAGTATTTTTACTCCCCGAATAATTAAAATTATAAAAATAATTTGATGAAACAAAAAACAATAATATCAATAATAATAATTTCTGCAATAATAATTGCCGATCAGATTTTAAAAATTTGGGTAAAAACAAATTTAATGATGGGAGAAGAAATTCATTTAATCGGAGATAAAATCATACTTCATTTTACCGAGAATCCCGGCATGGCATTCGGAATGGCTTTTGGAGGAGATACCGGCAAATTGATTTTAAGCTTATTCAGAATAGTAGCTATAGGAGGTTTAATTTACTATCTGATTTATATTATTAAGAAAAATGAAAACACATTATTTATTGTTTGTGTTTCGATGATAATCGCAGGAGCAACAGGAAATCTTATTGATAGCGCGTTTTACGGAATGATATTCAATGACAGCTATCTTCAGGTAGCACAAATGTTTCCGCCCGAAGGAGGTTATTCAAAATTTCTGCATGGTCATGTTGTAGATATGTTTTACTGCCCTGTAATTAATACAACTCTCCCCGAATGGTTACCATTTAAAGGTGGAGAAAATTTCATATTTTTCAGACCAATATTTAATATTGCCGATTCTGCAATAACCGTCTCAGTTTTTATGATGTTAATTTTTTATAAGAAAATATTTAATCCGAAAAAATAACTTTTCTGCATAAAAACTTATTTTTCTAATCTCATTGGTTTACCATTTTCATTAATTATTGCTAAAATAAAATTTGCTTCAATAACTTTTTCTGATATATCCGATTCCCTTGTTTCACGATATACATCTACTTTTACATTCATTTTCACAGCTCCTAAATTTGATATTTTACCTGAAATTTCAATTATATCACCTATGTTAATGGCATGAATAAACTTGATATTTTCGACAGATACTGTTGTAAGCTTTTTTCTTAAAAATCTTGTCGCTGTAATAAAAGCAACTTCATCCATCCACTTCATTGCAATACCTCCGAATAAATAATTATTAGAATTTAAATGTACAGGCATAACAAGTTTAACTTGTGTTGACTCTGATTTTTTTAGTCTATCTTCCATATTAAAAATATTGTTAATAAGTTTTTTGCAAATATATGAAAAAAAATTTGGATAGTGAGCAATTGTTCATTATATTTGCAGTGAACTTATGCTCATATTGTATGTCACCAAGAATTAAAATATTACGTAAAGTATTGAGCCCGCCGGCAATAAAAGGTTTTAAGCCCTATGGAGAAGATGTGAAAAAAAATAAATATAAAGTTATTAATCTTCATTTTGAAGAATACGAAGCTTTACGACTATGTGATTATGATATGTATAATCATCATCAGGCTGCTCAAATAATGGAGGTTTCGCGACCTACTTTCACCAGAATTTATGCATCCGTAAGAAAAAAAATTGCAAAAGCTTTTGTAGAAGGACTACAGATTTCAATTGAAGGAGGGAAAGTTTATTTTGACAGCAATTGGTATCATTGTAATAATTGTAATTGTAACTTTAATAATCCCGAGAAGAATAAAAAAATAAGTAGTTGTCCTCTTTGTTCAGGAATCAGGATTATAAACTTTGATGATGAATATAATATTAATAGGAAAAATAAATTTTATTGTTTAAGTTATTGTATATGTCCTGAATGTGGAATTGAACAAGTACATCAAAAAGGACAAAAATGCAATGAACAAATTTGTCCGGAATGTCAAACAAAAATGAAAAGAAAAGGGACACAGGAATGTTAATATAAAAAATAATAATATAATTAATTTTAAAATATAGAATTATGAAAGTAGCAATTACATCAACAGGAAACACATTAGAATCTCAGATTGACAGGAGGTTTGGTAGATGCAAATATTTTGTAATTTATGATACTGAAAGCAAATCGGTTGAATTTATTCCAAATCCTAATATAGATGTAGAATCAGGAGCCGGTCCTGCATCTGTTCAGGTAGTAGCATCAAAAAATGTTGAAAAAATTATTTCAGGTGAATTCGGAGTAAAAATTAAATCTATTCTTGACAGTTTGAAAATTCAGATGATTACAGTAAAAGAACAGGAAAAAACAGTTCAAGATATTATAAATATGTTAAATAATTAATTGTGATTTTTTCATAATGTTAGTTTTTTCATAATGTTTAGTTTTAAAATGGCTGAAATAAATCGTCAAATTAAATTTCTTCCTCATATTAAAATATTTGGCGATTTATAACAGTCATAAAGTATTAATAATTAAAAAAGGAGGTAAATATGCCAAATTTTAATCAACGTGGTCCCTTAGGACAAGGTCCTATGACAGGGCGAAAAATGGGAATTTGCAACGCTAATAGAGTAAATTCAAAAAATCAGGCTACTTCTGATGAAGGAAAAGATAATGCAGAACAAGATACATCACAAAACTTTATTGGAAGGGGCTTAGGCTTAAGAAGAGGAAAAGGTTTTGGCTCAGGTCGTCAAAACCGTTTTAGAAGTGGAGGTTTTAACAACAGTTAAAATCTTTTTTCATAGTTTTTAGTTTTTAAGATGGTAGTTGCAGCGATGTCTGAAAAAGGCATCGCTGCTGGACTACTTTATTATTTAACATTAAATTTTAAATATTATGGTAAATAGAATTATTGGAATACCTTTAGAAAATGGAATTTTATGTCCTCATTTCGGACATTGTCAAGAATTTGCTATTGTAAAAATAAACAATAAAACAATAACAGATATTACAACAGAAATACCGCCTGAACATGTGCCGGGTTTATATCCTAAGTGGATAATTCAATTTGGAGTTACCGATGTTATTGCAGGAGGAATGGGAGAAAAAGCCATTGATTTATTTAATCAGCAAAATATAAATGTTTTTTTGGGTGCTCCCTTAAAAACGCCGCAAGAACTTGTAAATGATTTTATTAATAATAAATTAAAATTAAATGCAAATTATTGCGACAAAGAAAGCCATAGACACGGAAACTGCGGACAATAAATTATTAAATCAATATGATTAATGACAGATGTAAAATATGCTTTCTAAAAACTTATCAATTATTATTAGATAAATTTGCTTTTAATGATAAACAGACAAAAATATTTCTTAGTTATTTTTCAGAAATAATAAAGAAAAAAGAAATAAACAGTCCGCCTGAATTACAACAAATATTAAATAAAAAATTTTGCGAATTAGCTAATAATTACGACTTATTTGCCGAAGAAAAAGAAATATCTAATAAAATTGCAGAAGATATTTATAATGAATGGAAACCTAAATTATTGAATTCAAATAATCCCTATGATTTGGCATTAAAACTCTCTATTGCAGGGAATATAATGGATTATGGAGCAAGTTCAGACTTTGATATTTATAAAACTATTAATGAAGTTTTAAAAACACCATTTAATATAGATCATTCTATACTTCTTGAAAAACAAATAAAAAAAGCAAATAAAATTTTGTATCTCGGAGATAATGCCGGTGAAATTGTTTTTGATAAACTTTTTATTGAAACTGTTTTGAAAAATAAACAAATAATATTTGCTGTAAGAAATTCTCCTATTTTAAATGATGTAACATATTCAGATGCAATTGAAACTAAAATGAATAAAATTGCAAATATTATTTCTAACGGTTATGATGCTCCGTCAACAATCCTAAATAAATGCAGTAAAGAATTTTTAAAAGTATATGACAATGCGGATTTAATTATCTCAAAAGGACAAGGAAATCTGGAAGGATTATTAAATGAAAACGACTCAAGAATATTTTTTCTTCTTATGGTTAAGTGTGATGTAATTGCAGAAATACTGGATGTAAAAAAAGGAAGTTTTATTGTTTTAAACAGAGAAATATGAAAAACAAAAAAATTAATATTGCAATTGCAAGCGGTAAAGGAGGCACAGGAAAAACCTTAATTGCTACTAATCTTTTTTATTCCTTAATGCAAAAAGGTGTAAATATTAATTTAGTAGATTGTGATGCGGAACAACCAAATTCAATGATTTTTTTTGAAAGCAAGTTATTAAAAAGTAATATAGTAAGCCATAAAGTGCCTGTAATTGATGAAACAATTTGTGATTTTTGTGGTAAATGTTATGAATATTGTAATTTTAATGCAATTTTTTGCATCCCTTCTGCAAATATTATTAAAGTAATGAATGACTTATGTCATTCTTGCGGAGCATGCAGTTATGCATGTAAAATAAAAGCAATTAAAGAAAAAAAAATAAAAATTGGCAAAGTAAATAAATATTATATTAAAGATAATTGTATTATAATTGAATCAAAAATGGAAACTGGTGTTTATACTTCTGTCCCTGCAATAAAACAAGGTATTAAAGAATCTGCTTTATATGATTTTGTGATTTTTGATTCTCCGCCGGGAACATCATGTCCTTTTATTCATACGGTTATAAATGCAGATTTTGTAATACTTGTAACTGAACCTACACCATTTGGACTTTCCGATTTAATTCAATCAATAAATACTTTAAAAATTCTTAAAAAACATTACGGTGTTATTATAAATCGCTGTGATATCGGAGATAATAAAGTTTATGAATATTTAAATACTGAAAATATTCCTCTTTTTATGGAAATACCTTACAATAAACAAATTGCAATTGATTATTCAAGAGGAGAACTTGTTTTTAAAAATAATTATAACATACAAAATGAATTTATAGAACTATTTGAAATGATATTAATAAAATATGGAAATAGCAGTAATCAGCGGTAAAGGAGGCACAGGAAAATCAAGTATTAGTGCTGCACTTGCAAGTATAACAAATAAAGTTGTCCTAGCAGATTGTGATGTTGATGCAGCAAATTTATTTATTCTTTTTAATCCGAAGAATTACGAAGAACATAAATTTATTGGAGGGCAATATGCAATACTAAATAAAGATTTATGCACTAATTGCGGTTATTGTATAGATTCCTGCAATTTTAACGCAATAACATTTATAAATAAGGAAATTAATATTTCCGAAGTTTTATGTGACGGATGTTTATTATGTTCAAGAATCTGTCCTGAAAAAGCAATAAAAATCATTGATAATGATGATAGCAGAATGTTTGCAGGCAAATTCAGATACGGAGAAATGGTTTATGGTTTATTGGCTCCGGGAGAAGAAAACTCAGGAAAATTAGTTAATTTTGTCAGAGAAAAAGCAAGAGAGATTGCAAAAAAACATAAAATTGATGATATAATCATTGACGGTCCTCCAGGAATAGGATGTCCTGTTATATCAACAATTATAGGAGTTGACCATGTTTTAATTGTTACAGAACCAACAATGACAGGATTACATGATTTGAAAAGAACTATTGAAACTGTAAATAAATTTAAACTTAATAAATCGGTATTTGTTAATAAATATAATATTAATTTGGGGATTTTTAAACATATTGAATCTTACTGTTATCAAAACAAAACAAATATTTCAGGAAAACTGCCTTATGATGATGAAATTATTAAAGCTATGGTAAACCTTAAAACAATATCCGAATGGTTGCCAAAATCAGAATTAACAGATGAAATAAAATTGACATTTAATAAAATTAAAAATTTAATCAAGCAGAAATGAAAGAAAAAACACTTCTAATAAATATTGCCAAATGTAAAAAATGCGGAACTTGTGTCAATGTTTGTCCCAAAGAGGCAATCACTATAACAAGAAGTTCTCTTTGTGCAAAATGTATAAAATATTGTATCTCAATGAAAGTCCCTTGTACTCCCGAACAGATTTTTATTGATAATACTATGTGCGATTCTTGTGGAATATGTATCGAAAAATGCAGATTTGAAGCAATTTATTTTCATAAAAAAGATAATATAAAAAAGGCTATAAATAATTTAAACTCAGTAATAATATGAAAACAGTAATCCTTGGTGCAAGCAATAATCCACGCAGATACTCTTTTTTGGCAACCGAAGAGCTATCCAATAATGGTTTTGAAGTAATACCTGTCGGTATAAAAAAAGGGGATATTAATAATATTCCAATCAGAAATGAATATCCCGTAAATGAAGAAATTCATACCGTTGCAATGTATTTATCTGCCGAAAATCAGGAAAAATATAGAAAAACATTACTTGAAAACCCTCCGGAAAGAGTAATTTTTAATCCGGGTACACATAATCCCGAACTGGAAACAGAATTTAAAAAATTAGGAGTCGAAGTAATGAGGTCTTGTGTATTAATCATGCTGTCAAATAATAAATATTTATGAACAAATCGGAAGGAAAAATTCATCTATACACAGGAAACGGGAAAGGTAAAACTACTGCTGCAATAGGTCTTGCAATAAGAGCCGCAGGAGCAAATAAAACGGTTTATATTGCTCAATTTGCAAAAGGAATGCATTATTCAGAATTAAATATTCTCAGAAACATTAACGGAATAATAATAAGGCAATTCGGTCAGGATTGTTTTATAAAAAATAAACCGAATCAAAAAGATATCAAACTTGCAAAATCAGGACTAATCGAAATTAAAAAGTATATCAGTAATAATATAATTAATCTTCTGATTCTTGATGAATTATGTATTGCACTATATTATAAACTATTTAAACTTGAAGATTTACATGAAATATTTTTACAAAAGAATAAGGGAATGGAAATAGTAATTACGGGAAGATATGCATCCGAAGAATTAATTGAAATTGCAGATTTGGTTACCGAAATGAAAGAAATTAAACATTATTATAACAATGGAGTGTTCGCAAGGGAAGGAATTGAATATTAAAAATAAATAAGATTGGTATTACCACAAATTGATGGAGTATATGGGTATAGAGGTATAGGGGTATAAGGGTGTGTGGATATAGGGTGAGCCTCCCTTATCCCCCTATCCGATTATACCTTAAAAATACTCATAATCCATTAAGATAGTGATAGAACCAATAAATAAAATGAAATTATTATGATAAATTGTTCAGGCTGTAAAACAAATACTTGTTATCAAGGCAATAAATGCGTACAAGGGCATGATTTTGAAAAATTTAAACTTGAATCTCAAAAAAAATACAAAATATCTGATGATAAAGATATTTTAGAAGTTTCCACTCAAATAGAAGGGAATCACTATATGGAATGGACAAGATTAGAAGAAATAATAGATTTTGCAAAGCAGATGAAATATAAAAAAATCGGAATTGCTCACTGTATAGGATTGATAAATGAAACAAAACAATTAAAAGAAATACTTGATAAAGACTTTGCGGTCAGTACAATCTGTTGTAAATTTTCAGGAATTAATAAAAAAGATTTTAACTTAACTCAAATTGATAATAACAGATACGAAGCAATATGTAATTCAATCGGACAAGCGTTGGTTCTTAATGATTTAAAAACAGATTTGAATATTATTGTAGGATTATGTGTCGGGCATGATATATTATTTACAAAATATTCAGATGCCCCTGTAACAACATTTATTGTAAAAGACAGAGTAACAGGACATAATCCTGTCGCAACACTTTATTCAAATTATTATAAGAATAAATTTTTAAAAGATTAAATTATAGTATTACTAATCAAATTAATAAAATAAATTATGGGAATATTTGACAAAATAAAATTGCCTGATGTAAAGAATATTATCACAATAGCATCCGGTAAAGGTGGTGTAGGAAAATCAACAATTGCGGTAAATCTTGCAGTTGCATTTGCACGAAAAGGATTAAAAACAGCATTGGTAGATGCCGATATTTTCGGACCTTCAATACCCAAAATGCTCGGTCTTGAAAATGCAAGACCTGATGTAATTGACAAAGAAGAAAAACAAATGATGTTACCGGTTGAAAAACACGGTATAAAAATTATGTCAATAGGTTTTTTGGTAAACGAAAAGCAAAGTTTAATATGGCGAGGTCCTATGGCATCAAATGCACTTACACAACTTTTCGAAACTACCGAATGGGGAGAAATTGATTATATGATTATTGATTTTCCCCCGGGAACAAGCGACATACAATTAACAAGTGTCCAAAAACTTAATATTACAGGTGCAATACTTGTAACAACACCGCAGGAAATTTCACTTGCCGATGCACGAAAAGCAGCATCAATGTTCGAAAGCAAAGGACTGGAAGTGCCGATTATCGGAGTAGTTGAAAATATGAGCTGGTTTACACCAAAACAACATCCCGATGAAAAATATTACATTTTTGGACAAGGCGGAGGAACAAAGCTGGCAGATGAATTCAACACAAAATTATTAGGTCAGATACCTCTTGTTGCTGAAGTTGGAGAAGCTGCGGATAAAGGCGAAAATATTTTTAATCTGAACGAAAAAAATGTAACGGAAGAGTTTGAGAAGATTGTTGAAAAAATAATTGCATAACTCAATACTTTATGGTTTCCACCTACCCTGTGTATGCTGGAAAGGACATGTTCCGCATTTTGGCGGATTTTTAATAATATTTGAAAACCAATATCTGTATCCAATTGTAAATGTGAATGTTTCAGGTTGATGTCCGTAAATAACAGAAAGAGTCAGGTCATTCTTTTCATTAAGAAAAAAAGCATATTCAATTTCTGCCAGAATACCTATCTTATATTCCCAAGTTCCGTTTTGCGACCATGAATTATCGAGATGATATCCGGGTATGGTTCTCCAGATTTCTCTGCCGTATAAATTACCCCCGGCAGCAATAGAAAACGAGTTTCTCCATATTTGCACTATTCTCTGCTTTAATCCGAGATGAAGAAAAAAAGCGGGGTAACCAACTGCATCGGACAAAAAAGCGGGGACAAATCTCCAACTCAAATAATCACCTCTTATAAAAGTTTCTATGGGAATCATTAACATTGGTTCTACATTAAAAATACCGTTTGCGTCAATAGTGTTATGATATAAATGACTGTTCTTAGAATCAAAAGGATGAATACCGATTCCCGCTAACTTAGCCTGAATGGTTGTTTGAGAAAAAGAGAGATTACAAATAATAACAAATATCAGTAAAAACAATATACTCAAATATTTTAATTTCTTTATTCTCATTAAAAACACTTTAAGCAAAGATAATATTTTTTTTAATAACGATAAATAATATTTGTATATTTTATTGTATGTCAAACACACGGAAAAATTTCAACAAAGAATATGCTGATTTATTGTGATAGAATAAATCAAACCTACTATTTTATAAAACTCATAATTAAAAAATTTTTCTCTTTGTTTTTATTTAGATTAAGTTAATTTTGCATTTCGTTATGAACTTGTCGGAGATACATATCAAGAAAGAATATATTATTGCCAAAATAAGCGGCAGGTGGGGATTAAGACGAAAAATAAAAGCTCTAAAAATAGAGGCTTTACAAAAAATCAAAATTATAAGTGAAGTTAAATCTGTAAATTATCTGGTAAGTGTTGAAGGATTAAAAAAGAAAAGAATTATTCCCAAATATTTTTTTAATTACATTGAATTAATCCCTGCGGAAGAAAAAGATTCCGAAAAAAAAGTAAAAGAAATAAATTCGCATATTAAAGTAAATATCTTCAGAAGCAGTGATGAAAACTGTATTGACCTTTTTGATTCAAAGCAGGAATATACATATAAAAACATAAATTTCACGGCATCGTACTTGCCTTCGGTAAACAGTATATACGGCAATAATTATGAAAACAAAAAATTAAGAAATACCGTATTAACAAATTTTCCGGATATTTTTGTCGGAATTGTTGATTGTAATAATCTTGAATCTGACTTATCCCTTGCAACACAATTTATTGATATGGATGCCAAACTGGTTTTGGTATTAAAAAATATTGATTCAAATAAAAAAATTGACTATAAATTATTAAGCACACTTATCGGAGCTCCGATTATTCCTTATAATGAAGTAAATGAACAGGGACACGAAAATATTAAAGCAAAAGTTCTGGAAACTATCATAAATACTCATTACGATAGTGAACCCAATGTGCGGCATATCCATGTGAATTTCGGCAGAGTAATTGAAAACTCCATAAGCAGAATAATAAAGCATCTGGAAAAAAATAAAGAAAATGATTTAAGTATTTCGCCCAGATATACGGCAATAAATTTATTAGAAAAAGACACAATTATTACTAAAGTTCATAAAAAATGTAATAAATGTCTTAAGAAAAAATGCCATGCCGAAAAAGAAATTTCAAAACTTGAAAGTTTATACAGCGATAAAATAGAGGATATTCTTTTTAATGCACGAAAAGCATTTGTTCGCGGTGCTGTTGTTGAAGTTAAGTCGGATATTAATGGCAGAAATATTATCACAAAAAAATTAGACAGATATTTAACTCATAAATATTGGGGTGTGCCATTATTCCTTTTATTTATGTTTTTGATGTTTCTTGCAACATTTGAACTCGGAAAATATCCTATGCAATGGCTTGAAAGTTTAATTGACCGGTTAAGTGCTTTTGCTTCGGAAAATATTTCCAATCAATTCTGGAATGATATGATTGTTCAGGGAGCTCTCGGAGGTATTGGCGGGATATTGGTTTTTTTACCCAATATTTTTATTCTGTTCTTTTTTATAGGTATTCTGGAAAACTCGGGATATATGTCGAGAGCAGCATTTGTAATGGATAAATATATGCATTTTATAGGATTGCACGGTAAATCATTTATACCTTTAATTATGGGTTTTGGTTGTACTGTTCCCGCAATATTAAGTACAAATATTCTTGAAAATCGCAGAGACAGAATTCTGACAATGATGATTTTACCGTTTTTTTCATGCTCGGCACGCTTACCTGTATATATACTGCTTGTTGCAGCTTTTTTTCCTAAATATCCTATTTTGATACTTTTGCTTATTTACGGTATGGGCATACTATTGGCTATTATTGTATCATTCCTTTTCAGCAAAACAATACTCAGGCAACACGATGCTCCGTATATAATGGAATTACGTCCATATACAAAACCTACCGTAAAAATATCACTATATTACATGTGGAACAGAAGTAAAGAATTTGTAAAAAAAATCGGAGGAATAATACTGATTGGTTCGATAATTATCTGGGCTTTGGGATATTTCCCTAAAAATGTTGATTATTCGAAAGATTATGAAACTTTAATTGAAAATGTAAGTAGTGATGAGGAAAAAAATCAATTAATCTTTGAAAAACAAAGCGAAAAACATGCAAAATCATATATCGGGCGTATAGGACATTTTATAGAACCCGCAATGCGTCCGTTGGGATTTGACTGGAAAATGAGCATAGCAATTTTAAGCGGAATAGCCGGAAAAGAAATCACTGTCAGTACAATGGGTGTATTATATCAGGCAAGCGACGAAGATGCCTCTTATGGATTACAGGAAAAATTAAAATCTGAAGTATATATTTCGGGACCAAAACAAGGAGAAAAAGTATTTAATAAAGTGGTAGCCATGTCATTTATTCTTTTTGTTTTGATATATTTTCCATGTATTGCCGTAATATCAACCATCTGGAAAGTGTCAAAAAAAGCCTCGTGGGCAATATTCTCTGCTGTTTATACAACAACACTCGCATGGGGTGTGTCATTTATTGCGTACAGACTGGGTACTTATTTGTTTTTCTGATTAAAGACTTTAATCCTGATAATCTGAAATTTATAAATGAGTATTAATCAATAAAGATTTTATTCCTTTTTTAATTTATCAATTTCTGACCGAAGCTGTTCTATTTGTTGCTGTTGCTCCTGAATTGACTTAATAAGTACAGGGATTAATTTTTCGTAAT
>SLSH01000352.1 GCA_007130555.1 Bacteroidales bacterium | reverse complement strand
TGCGTTTTCCATGCGGCATATCGGGCCGATGAGGGACATCGCGTTCAGGCAGCCTTTCGGAACCCATTCAAACAGAACGGCATTCAGGCAGTATTCAAATTTGAGAACGCATATCAAAGAAAATGATGTGGTCATGGCGCCCATGGAAACATCCTGGGAAATCGCGGGAATCATTCCCTGCAAAGTAGTGGGCGTCAGACATTCAAATCCTTTCATGCATGATTATTTTGACCGCAAGGCGGCTGTCGAAGGTTTTTTCAGTATTCTCACTTCAAATGAAGCGCGGTTCCGGATTCTTGAGGAATATTCTGCTAAAGCAGTCCTGATTCCTGAGGATTACTATCATATTGCGGCAGAATTGAAGAATGACCTGGACACTGTATTCAAAGATGAATATTATCATCTTTTTATTCTTGATTAACAGGCGGCAGGGATGGGAAAAGCCCGGGAAGCGGATGCGGCTCATCTCATGGGACGAAAAAAATGATTTTTACTGTTCTGTGTGAATATGCAGAATCATTTTTTTGAATAAATGCTTCCATCACCGCTGAAGGCATGTCAGCATTCTCTTTTTTGTAAAATGAGTTTAAGGCAAAATACGCCCTGTGGATATGATCATATGATCCCATAAAATCAAGCTCATAACCGGACATCACCGGAAATTCGAGGATTTCAATTCCTTCCGGAGAGTCTCCGGCAAAAGGAATAGCAGCTGCGACTTCAGCCAGACTATTTTCATCAGCTGAAAAAATGAACAGGCAGGGCACGCCGGTAATCCTGGCATTCTTGCTGTTTAAAATATCATAAAGGAGTTCAATGCTTTCTGTATAAAAATCATGAAGTTCGGTAAAATTCACCTGCTCTCTTACAGCAGCATATCTGGCAGCAGGGAAACGGATATTTCTGATTTGATAGCTTTCAATAATTCTCACATCCTCTTCACAGTGAATTTTTAACGCGTCCAGCCTGTTTTCAACCCTTGTTTCCATCTTTCTTTTTACGGGCATGACGGTGGCGAATGCATTCAATGGAAACGCGTAGTGACGCATTACATTCCATTTGACTTTCGTAATGCAGTTTTGCCGAGAAAGAAAAATCTTTTCCTTTCCCCGTTCAAATGCATTAAAATAGAGCGTATCTGCGTTCAGCCAGGGAGGCCTTGTCTGAGCAGAATCCTGTGAATGAATATGATAATAAATGAGATCCGAAGGCGCTTCGATCATGATGCTTTTTTCTATCTGAAATGTGTTTGGAGCAATCAGCGCTGTGATCAGAACAAGCGCTGCCAGAAATAAAAAAGCAGTAATTATTAATCGCTTTAAATTCATAAATCTGATTACCTCAAAGGCCATATCCACAATATCGCCGGAACCGCACAACCGATAACCAGTATGGTCAGCGGCAGCCCCATACGCCAATAATCACCGAACCTGTAGCCGCCCGGCGCCATGACCATAATATTGGACTGATGGCCGATCGGCGTCAGGAAGGCGCATGAAGCGGCGATTCCTGCTGCCATAAGAAATGGATCCGCGCATACCCCAAGATTGTCGGCAATGCTGATTGCGACCGGAGCCGCGAAAACCGCAGCGGCCGCGTTGTTGATAATATTTGAAAGCAGTATGACAGCGCACATGAATACGGCTATAATCACAGCAACAGGCGCCTGATGAGATATGCCGAGGAGCCAGCCGGCTATAAGCTCCGGGCCTCCCACATTTTCAAGAGCCCCTCCGATGGGGATCAAAGCGCCGAGAAGGATTATCACGGGCATATCAATACTTTTATATATTTCACCGGGTTTGATTAATCCGAAAACGACCATAAAAACAGCCCCTCCGGCAAGCGCGGGTCCTGCCGGAAGAAGCTTAAATGCTGCTGCGGCCAGGGCGATGGCAAAAATGAGAAACGCTGTCCAAATTTTTCGCGGCTGGCCGATACGAAGTCCTCTGTGCGCAAGAGGAAAACAACCCAATTCATTCAAATTTGAAGGAAGTGTTTCATTATTGCCCTGAACAAGCAGAATATCGCCGATCGCAAATCGGATCTTTCCAAGCTGCTGTTTTAGTTTCTGTCCCTGTCGCGCGACAGCAATGATATTAATCCCCCAGCCTGCCCGAAGACTGAGTTCTATCGGTGTTTTTCCCGTCAAAATGGATTCGGGCGCCACGATTGCTTCAATCAGAGTCAATTGTTTTTCAGTGATTTCGTTCCCTTCGCGCTTCCAGTCTGTATCCGCTGCCAGTTTAAGGCATGTAATATCAAGCAGCGCCTGCAGGCTTTCAGAGTCCGATTCAATGAGCAGCACATCCTCATTTTTTAACACTTTATGCATAGGCGGCATTTCAATAAATTTTTTATCGCGTATCATGGCGACTAAAATAATATCCGCGGCGTCTTTTACAGCGGAAAAAAGGTTATAAAGCGTCTGACCGGAAAATTTACATTTTTCATCAACAATAACTTCTGTAATATAAACGCCTGTTTTAAACAATTCTTCTGGAGAATCCTGCTTTACGCGGGGCGGCGTCAAACGCCATCCAATCAGCGAAATAAATAACACGCCGCATATGGCAATAATGCCGCCGACAGGCAGAAAATCAAACATTCCGAAAGGCGCGGCCGCGGCAGTTTCAGCTCTGTATGCCGCGATGATGATATTGGGCGGCGTTCCGATCAAAGTCAGCAGGCCGCCGAGCAGAGATCCAAAAGCAAGAGGCATAAGCATAATAGACGGAGAATAACCGCTCTTTCGCGACATCCAGATTCCGACTGGCATAAAAAGCGATAGAGCGCCTATATTATTCATAAATCCTGAACACAGAGCGACTATTCCTGTAAGAATCGCTACCTGTTTCCAGGGCCGGCTTCCGCCGGTACGCACCAGTTTGCGGGACAGGCTGTCCACAAGGCCTGAATTGATAAGAGCCCGGCTGATAATCAAAACCGATGCGACTGTGACCACAGCAGGATGCCCCAGCCCCTTGAAGGCCTGATCCGCGGGCACAAAACCGGCAACAGTCAGAACAAGAAGCGCTGAGACCGCTACGATGTCATAGCGCCATTTGTTCCATACGAACAAAATGAGAGTGATGATGATGATGCCGAAAACTAATAATTGAGATGCAGACATATTCATTCCTGTTTCACATTAAAAATATGAACGATATTCATGATACCATCGGCACAACAAGAACTGGAAGAGTCGTCGCGGATACAATATGCGACGCAAAATCAGTCCATCTAAGCCGGGCGTGATGCTGCCAGGCCGGCGCCCCGATTACCACCAAATCATATTCTCCCTCTTCCGCCTCTGCTGCAATGATACGTGCCAGACTCTCTGTCCCCTTTTTTTTAATTTTACTATCCGCGGTTACGCCGAGTGAATCAAGCACAGCCAATGCCGAAGACATATACTGATCAATGCGCGAGCTTTCCCAGGCTGTTGCTTCCTGATTATTTACATGGAATACTGTCACAGACGCACGGGCCCGCCTCGCAATCCGGCCGCCAAAACGGATATCTGTTTTTCCTGGCTCGCCGACGGCCGTGCATATCAGAATGCGTTTTAATTGCCGGCGCGCTTCCTGCACCAAAAGCACCGGTTTTTCAGTGAGTTCCAGAATTTTTCTGGCAGTAAGGCCCAATCCTTTCTTATAACGGCCTAAAATTACCATTTCATAATCACCATCCCGGGCTTCAGCCAGCACACCGTCTGCCACCGGGCCTTGCCTCACTGCAATAGTCAACCGGGGAGTGGGTCCGCCGGGCCAATTTCTGTACAAGCTTTCCAGTTTCTCCCGCGCCGCGGACACGTCGCCTGAGTCGGCAATCGCGAAAAGCGTTACCGGGCCTTTGGCAGCACGCTCTGCCAGCGCGCCGAATTCAACCGCTGCTTTACCTCCCTTGGTTTCCTCATATGCAATCAATATCTTTAAACCGCTGGGGCGCAGTATGTGAAAATCGCGAAGCCCGACCCAAACCCT
>SLSH01000438.1 GCA_007130555.1 Bacteroidales bacterium | reverse complement strand
TTTTACGAAATTTATATATTTTTACACAAAATTAAAAAAAAATAAAAAAATGCGAGTAAAACGTATTCAAATAGAAAAAGAAAAAACGGAACAATCCGAAGTGGATTTGTCCTTGCTTGATAAAGTAATAGATAAATACAAAGGAAAAAAAGGAAATTTAATTCCCTTACTGCAGGCAGCAATGGACATATATGGTTATTTGCCCGAACAGGTTTTTATAAAATATGAAAAAGATCTGGGTATAAGTTTGAGCAGAATGTACGGAGTAGCAACTTTTTACAGTCAGTTCAGATTAAATCCTGTTGGTAAATATATTATTAAAGTTTGTCATGGTACTGCTTGTCATGTATTAAATGCAACCGAGCTAACCGAGTACCTTGAGGATGCTCTAAAAACTAATGACGGAGAAACTACCGAAGACGGTTTGTTTACGCTTGAATCTGTCGCTTGCTTAGGTTGTTGCTCTCTTGCTCCCGTTATTATGATAGGAGATGAAGTATATGGAAAATTAGACGGCAGTAAAGCCGTTAAAATTGTTAAAGAATTTAAGTTAAAAGAAAAAGAATTATAATATGAGCAAAACTCAGGTTATTGTCGGATTGGGCAGTTGCGGAATTGCTGCAGGTGCAAATAAAGTTTATCAAAAACTTATTAAAATCAAAGAGGTCGAAAAATTAGACTTTGAACTGAAAAAAACCAGTTGTATTGGGATGTGCTACAAAGAACCTCTTGTCGAAGTTATTGACGAAAGCGGAGCATTTATTTACGGGGAAATTACCGAAGATAATGTGACGGATTTAGTGCAGGAGCATATTATCGGGAATAGTCCCATTAAAGAATATATCGTAAAATCCGATTTGTTCGAAACTGGACAAGAAAGTTTTTTTGAACCACAAATAAAGATTGCACTTCGTAATTGCGGACATATTGAACCCGAACAAATTGAAAATTATATTGCAAAAGACGGATATAAAGCGATACAAAAAATTGCAAATGAAAAAATATCGCAGGAAAATGTCATTCAGACTATGATTGACAGCGGACTTCGTGGTCGAGGTGGAGGAGGGTTTTCAACAGGTATGAAATGGCGTTTTGCATATAATTACAAATCGGATGAAAAATACGTAATATGTAATGCCGATGAAGGAGACCCCGGAGCATTTATGGATAGATCTCTTCTCGAAGGAGACCCCCATTCGGTTATTGAAGGAATGATTATCGCTGCCTATGCAATTGGTGCAAACCATGGTGTTATTTATTGCCGCGCCGAATATCCGCTTGCTATTAAAAGATTAAATATTGCTCTGGAACAAGCAAGGGAAAAAGGATTTCTCGGAAAAAATATTTGCGGAATTAAAGATTTTAATATTGATATATATATTAAAGAAGGTGCAGGAGCATTCGTCTGTGGCGAAGAAACCGCACTGATTGCATCTATTGAAGGACAAAGAGGAATGCCTCGAAAAAGACCTCCGTTCCCTGCTGAATCAGGTTTGTGGAGAAAACCATCAAACGTAAACAATGTGGAAACTCTCGCAAATGTTCCGTGGATTATTTATCACGGGGCAGAAGAATTTGCTAAGTACGGTACGAAAAACAGTAGCGGAACTAAAGTTTTTGCTTTAGCAGGTAGAATTAACAGAGGAGGACTGGTAGAAGTACCTCTCGGAATTACTATTAACGAAATAGTTTTTAAAATCGGAGGAGGAATTCCCGAAAATAAACAATTTAAAGCCGTTCAACTTGGAGGTCCTTCGGGAGGATGTATTCCGGCACATCTCGGAGAAACCGAAATTGATTACGACTCGTTACAAAAAACAGGAGCTATTATGGGTTCGGGGGGAATGGTCGTAATGGACGAAACTACTTGTATGGTTGATATGGCAAAATTTTTCCTTGATTTTACTAAAAAAGAATCATGCGGAAAATGTACATTCTGCAGGATAGGAACCCAAAGAATGTTAGAAACTCTTAACAGAATTACCGAAGGAAAAGGACAGGAAGGAGATATTGAAAAACTTGAAGAACTTGCTCATCAGATTATTGATAACTCTCTGTGCGGACTCGGACAAACTGCTCCAAATCCTGTTCTTACAACAATCAGATATTTCAGAGATGAATACGAAGCTCATATTAAAGATAAAAAATGCCCCGCAAAAAAATGCAGAGAACTTCTGACTTATGAAGTGATTGACGAAAATTGTACAGGATGTATGGTTTGTGCAAAAAAATGCCCGACTGATGCAATACGAGGAGAGAAAAAACAAGTGCATTTTGTTGAGCAGGATAAATGTATCAAATGTGGCGTTTGCTACTCGAGATGTAAATTTGAAGCTATTAGTTTAACATAAATAATTTTGTATTGATGGATAGTATTAATGTTATTATAAATGAAAAAACCGTAAAAGGAAGTTCTGATGACTATATTTTGGATATAGCAAAACGTGAAGGTATTGTAATACCGACATTATGTAATGATGACAGATTAGAACCGTTTTCCTCATGTTATGTTTGCGTTGTTGAAATTGAAGGTATGCCAAAACCTCAGCCTGCTTGTTCTACAAAAATACGCGAAGGAATGGTCATAAATACCGAAAGTGAAAAAATTGTTAAAGCAAGACAAACAGCTCTGAACTTATTGTTTAGTAATCATTATGCCGACTGTGTAGCTCCTTGTAAAGAAACCTGCCCTGCCGGAGTTGATGTACAGGGATATGTCTCTTTAATTGAAAAAGGGCTTTATCACGAGGCAATAGCGCTGATTAAAGAAGTAAATCCTTTGCCTGCTATTTGCGGGAGAGTTTGCGTAAGACCTTGCGAAGTTGCTTGCCGCAGAACTTTATTAGACGAAGAGTATGGTGTGGGAATTGATTACCTAAAGCGTTTTGTAGCAGATATTGATTTGGGATCTAAAAATAAATATAAACCCGAAATCGCTCCGCCAACCGGCAAAAAAGTTGCAATTATAGGAGCAGGACCGGGAGGACTTTCGGCGGCTTATTTCCTCCAAACAAAAGGACATCAGTGCGATATATATGAAGGTGCTCCCCATCCCGGAGGATGGCTTAGATACGGAATACCCGAATACCGACTCCCTAATGATATTCTTGATAAAGAAGTTAAGAATATTACTGATTTGGGAGCAAACATTTATTACAAAAGAAAACTGGGAGAGAATCTTAAATATAAAGAATTACATAAAAATTATGATGCAACTATAATATGCATAGGCTCCCAGAGGGGGACTTTACTCGGATGTGATGGGGAAGAAGCAGACGGAGTTTTCTCGGGAATAGATTACCTGCGTAATATGGAAATGACAGGTCAGAGATATGATTTTAAAGGCAAAAAAGTAATTGTTGTAGGTGGTGGTAATACAGCTATGGATTGCTGTCGTTCTGCATTAAGATGCGGAAGTACGGATGTGAAAATAGTTTATCGTCGTACCGAAAAAGAAATGCCGGCAAATCCTATCGAAATTCACGAGTCAAAATTAGAAGGCGTTGAGTATATGCTTTTGCATAATCCTGTCAAAGTTAATCAGGACGAAAACGGAAAACTAAAATCCGTTACTTTAATAAAAATGGAACTCGGAGAACCGGATGCATCAGGAAGAAGACGCCCTGTACCTGTTGAAGGAAGCGAGTTTGACCTTGAAGTGGACTATATTCTTGCTGCTATCGGGCAAAAAACAGATATTAATTTTATAGATGATATTAATTCAACTGTAAAAAACGGTGAATTTAAAGCAAATAAATGGGGAGATATAGATGCAAACACAAAAACTTTGCAAACGGGAGTACCGAATGTTTTTGCTGCCGGAGACGGTGTTTCGGGACCTGCAACGCTTATAGAAGCAGTTGCTCAGGCAAAAATTGCTTCCAAAAGTTGTCATCAGTATCTAACAGGGCAAGAAATTAAACCTGCTAAAAAAGAATTTATCAGCAGAAAAGATAATTTTAAAGAACAGAATGCTGATGATTATCTCGGCAGATA
>SLSH01000433.1 GCA_007130555.1 Bacteroidales bacterium | reverse complement strand
ATTTCATTCATCATCTTTTGTTTTTCTTTAATTTTTTTCTGCAAAAATTTTATATTTGTATTTTTGAAATTATAAATTATTAAAATAAGTTATTATATGAACAGAATTACTAAACTTTTCGGAATACAATATCCTGTTATTCAGGGAGGTATGATATGGTGCAGCGGTTGGGAACTTGCTTCTGCTGTCAGCAATGCAGGAGGGCTTGGTTTAATCGGTTCGGGCTCAATGAATCCCGATATTTTAAGAGAACATATTCAAAAATGCAGAAAAGCTACTTCAAAACCTTTCGGGGTTAATATTCCGCTGATTTTTAGTCATGCCGAAGAATTTATAAATATTGTGGTTGACGAAAAAGTACCTGTTGTTTTTACATCTGCCGGAAATCCCGCAAAATACACTTCACACCTTAAAGAAACCGGAATTAAAGTAGTTCATGTAATTGCAAATAAAAAATCCGCAATCAAATGTCAGGATTCGGGTGTTGATGCTATTGTTGCCGAAGGCTTTGAGGCGGGCGGACATAATGGTCGTGAAGAAACTACAACTATGGTACTTATTCCCATGATTACACAAGCTGTTGATATACCGGTTATTGCGGCAGGAGGGATTGCAACGGGAAAAGCAATGTTTGCGGCTATGGCTCTCGGTGCCGAGGGTGTTCAAATAGGAAGCAGATTTGTTGCAACTCACGAATCTTCGGCTCATAAGAATTTTAAAGACATGGTATTACAAGCCGGAGACGGTGACACTTTACTTACTCTGAAATCATTAATCGCTGTAAGATTGCTCAAAAATAATTTCTTTAACAGGGTATTTGAAAAGGAAAAAGCAGGAGCTTTGCCCGAAGAAATGCTGAAAATACTCGGAGAAGGCAGATCCAAACTCGGAATGTTTGACGGAGATACGGATGAAGGCGAACTTGAAATAGGACAAGTATCCGCAATTATCAATGAACAAAAATCCGCTTCCGAAGTAATAAATGAAATTATAAATGAATTTAATGATACGAAAGAAATACTTAAAAATACCGGTTTTTAGAAATGCAGAATTCATTTATTAAAATAAACAAAAAATCAATCTATTATAAATTTATAAATAAAAATTTATTATCAGACGACAAAACTTTGCTTGTATTTTTACACGAAGGATTAGGTTGCAGCGAACAATGGAAAGATTTTCATGAAATAATTTCCGAAAAATTACAAATGCCTGCATTAGTTTACGACAGATACGGATATGGAAAATCAGAAGAAGTAAGCGGAGCCCGAAATCCTGACTTCCTTGAAAAGGAAGCCAAAGTTTTTTTGCCCGGGATTTTTGAAAAATTAAATATATCCGAACAAAAAAAAGTTCTTTTCGGACATAGCGACGGAGGAACAATTGCCATAATACACACAAGTATTTTTCCCGAAAATATTATCGGAATAATTACCGAAGCCGCCCATGTTTTTATTGATGAAATAACCGAAAGCGGTCTTAAAAATACTGTTAAATTTTTCAAAACTACCGACCTTAAAGAAAAACTGGAAAAATATCACGGCAACAAAACCGAATCTATGTTTAAAACGTGGACAGATGTATGGCTCTCTGCAGAAATGTCGGGATGGAATATAGAGCATTATCTTCCGGGAATAAAATGTCCATTTCTTGCCATTCAGGGTAAAAACGATAATTATGGCAGTTACAGACAATTAGAATCAATAAAAAATCAAACATCAGGCAAAACAAAAATCCTTTTTATTCCTGATTGCGGACATGTCCCTCATCATCAGGCAAGAGAAATTGTAACGGAAGAAGTGGTAAGATTTGTAAGAGATTTGTAAAAAAATACTTGTTCTATTTAGCAACAAAAGGAGTAACTAAAATCATAAAATTATTTTTTATAATTTCCTTACTAAATTACTATTTGAATCGTAATCTTTCGTATTTTTGTAAAAAAAAGAATTATGAATAAATGGATTAAGTTAAGCATAGAGTATGCAAATCAGCGTTCTTATCTTGATGACTTATTTCAAGTATATCCTACAATTCCGGAAGGAATTAGAGATATAAACGAAGATATATGGATTGAAGTAGAGAAATCGTTTAAAGAAAAGAATAATGATTTATTAATCCGACAACTATTAAAATTCGATTTGTTTCCAATAAAAGACAGTTATGTTGCTTATTTAAAACGAGATAAGGAAGCCGCTAACAGAAATCCCAGAACAATTAATCGAATTTGCGGTCGTCTATACGAAATGGGACTCGAAAAAATCTTTGAAAGATGTAGCGAGCCTAAAGAAACAAATAGACAAATCGGACCAATGTTTAGATATTGGTTAAAAAGAAAACCACTTGGTATTTTACCTGTCTCTTTAGATAAATTTTTAGCAACCGATGAGGATGCTATATTAGATGCAGGAGATAATGCTATGATGGATTTTGCCAAAGAACATTTAAATTACAATCATAATAAAGGATTAGATTTTGTAGGTCGTTTTAATAAAAAATATGTAATCGGAGAAGCAAAATTTTTGACAGATTTTGGCGGTCATCAAAATGCTCAATTTAATGATGCAATAAGTACTATAAAAGCAAAGAGAGTAAAGGCTGAGATAATTGCAATACTTGATGGCGTACTATACATTAAAGGGAATAATAAAATGTACAAATCTATAACTAAATCTTATAAAAATTACAATATTATGAGTTCTTTGGTTTTAAGAGATTTCTTATATCAACTATAATAAATAAAGTATGAAGAGTTTATTAATAAAAGCTGAGAATATAAAAGGGTTAAAATATCTTCTGAATGAAAAAAAATTAAGAAGTAAGATTGACTTAATTTATATAGATCCTCCGTTTGCTACTGGAAGCAATTTTACAGTAACAAACGGAAGAGCTTCAACTATAAGCAATTCAAGAAATGGAGATATTGCATATTCTGACAAACTTTTAGGTAATGACTTTCTAAAATTTATTAAAGATAGGCTAATTCTTCTAAAAGAGCTTTTATCCGAACAGGGCTCAATATATCTTCATATTGATTATAAAATTGGACATTACGTAAAAGTATTGATGGACGAAGTTTTCGGAATAGAGAACTATAGAAATGATATTACCAGAATAAAATGTAATCCTAAAAATTTTAACAGAGTAGGATATGGGAATGTAAAAGATATGATTTTATTCTATACCAAGTCAAGCAATCCTATTTGGAATGAGCCGAGAGAAAAATACACCGAAAAAGACCTTGAAAAATTATTTTCAAAAATTGACAAAAAAGGCAGAAGATATACTACTGTTCCTATACACGCACCAGGGGAAACTGAAAACGGAAAATCTAATCAGCCGTTTAAAGGCATTCTTCCTCCTGAAGGAAGACACTGGAGAGTTGATGTTGACACATTAGAACAATGGGATAAAGACGGTTTAATAGAATGGTCTTCAACAGGAAATCCGCGAAAAATAATATTTGCAGACGAAAGAGAAGGAAAACGAGTACAAGATATCTGGGAATATAAAGACCCTCAATACCCGAGTTATCCTACAGAAAAGAATTCAAATTTATTAGATTTAATTGTAAAAACCTCTTCCAATGAAAATAGCATTGTATTAGATTGCTTTTGCGGTTCAGGAACAACTCTTAAATCCGCACAAGTCTATAACAGAAAATGGATTGGTATAGACCAGTCTGCACATGCAATAAACGCTGTTAAAACAAAACTCAAAAAAATTGAAGGTAATCTTTTTATTGAAAAACCCGACTATGATTTTATTGAAATAGTTGATATCCCCTGTTGTCAAAAATAAGAGTTGAAAAAACAGGACAATCTGATAAAATATTTAAAATGCAAATAACAAGAATTCTTACATGATATAGCCTTAACATTTTAAATAATTTAAAAACCATTTTTTTTATTTCGCTAATAAAATATTATAAAACATATTTTTTTAAAACATATTTTTTGTTAGTTTTGCATATTATTAATTCAAAAGTATAAGAAAACTCAATTAT
>SLSH01000141.1 GCA_007130555.1 Bacteroidales bacterium | reverse complement strand
TTCATTTATATTATGAATCGGCGAATACCCGTAAAGATACTCAAACATTTCTTTGCTGTCTTCGCTTGTTCCGTAGTCAGTTGCCCAGTATCTTCCGATAGTAAACAGGTGATATCTGAGCATATCCATAACCCCTACGGCAGACAGTCCAACGGCAAAAAGTTCTGGTCTCTGATTAATTACTGCACCGACCAGCAGTCCTCCGTTAGAGCCTCCCTGAATAGCCAGTCTCTGCGGAGATGTATATTTTTCGTTTATTAAGAATTCTGCTCCTGCAATAAAATCGTCAAAAACATTTTGTTTTGATTTTTTTGTTCCTGCTTTGTGCCATGTTTCTCCATATTCTCCGCCTCCTCTGGTATTTGCAACGGCATATACACCCCCCTGTTCTAACCATATTAGTCTCGTAACGCTAAAATTCGGTGTTAATGATGCATTAAAACCTCCGTATCCATATAGCAAGGTAGGATTATTACCGTCTAATTCAATGCCTTTTTTATGAACAATAAACATAGGTATTTTTGTTCCGTCTTTTGACTCATAAAACACCTGTTTGGTTTCATAATTTTCGGTATTAAAATCAATTTTAGACTTTTGATATAACTCGGACTTATTATTTTCTATATCATATTTATATATAGTAGCCGGAGTTGTAAATGAAGTTACTGTATAAAAAGTAATGTCATCGTCTTTTTCTCCCGAGAATCCTCCGATTGTTCCAATAATTGAAATATCCAGGTCATACAAATAGTCTCCTTCAATATCAAATATTTTAACAACCGAACGTGCATCCTGTAAATAATTTGCAATTATTTTCTCTCCGAATATTGCTGTTGAGCGTAAAACAGATTCGTCTTCGGGAATAATATTTTTCCAAAATTTTTCCTGAGGTTTGTTTATATCTATTTTAATTAATCTATATTTTGGAGCTTTATAGTTAGTATATACATATAACTTATTATCCTCATAATCAACTACATGATAATTATTATCAAATTTTTCAACGAGTTTTACAACTTTAGAATCGGGATTTGTCAGGTCTTTATAATAAAGGGCATTTCCAGAAGTTGACTCTGCCACTCTGATAATCAGTAATTCTTCGTTATCGGTAACGGTAACCGAAAACCCATATTCGGGGTTCTGTTTATCCTCATATATTAATATGTCTTCATTTTGTTTAGTTCCTAATTTATGATAATATATCTGACAATCTTTATTTTCCCCTGTAAGTTCGGAGCCTTTTTTTGGTTCAGGATATTTTGCATAATAAAAGCCATTTCCGTGCCATGCCAATCCTGAGAATTTTATCCATTTTATATGGTCTTCCAAATCTTCCTGCGTTTGAATATCTCTTACAAATGCTTCTCTCCAATCCGAACCGCTTTTAGAGACTTGATAAGCAAGATATTTTCCGTCATCAGACACAGCCATACCCGACAAAGAGATACTTCCGTCTTCTGCCAGTTTATTCGGGTCTAACAATTCTATTTCCTCTCCGTCAAGACTGTTTTTATAAAATAATACACTATGGTTTTGCAATCCGTCATTTTTAAAAAAGAAATATCTGTCTCCTCGTTTAACGGGTGCGGAGATTCTGGGATAATCCCATATTTCGGTTAGTCTGTCTTTAATTTTTTCTCTGAAAGGAATATTTTCCAGATACGAAAAAGTTAATTCATTTTGTTGTTTTACCCATCCTGCTGTTTCTTCCGATTTATTATTTTCCAACCATCTGAACGGATCATTTACAATAAATCCGAAATATTCATCTTCAACATCTCCTTTTTTTGTTTCGGGATAATTTAACTCAAATTTTTCGGTTTCTTCTTTGATTTGATTACAAGCAGAAAATATAATGCCTGTTGCAATGATTATAAGTATTAGTTTTTTCATATCTATAATATTTAATTAAATTTAACAAAAAGATTTTTCCAAAAATAATAAATAATAGAAACCATTTAAGATATTTAACAATATATTAAGAAAAAAATGAGCAGTTAAATGACTTTATGTTGCAGTAAGTTTATCCTCTAATCCTTTAAACATCGTACTGCACGACCTATACTTATATCACTGGCAGGTCTTTCTACTACACTATAATTAAAATATATTCCTCTGTTCCATGCCGAAACACCGCCATGAGTAGTTGCAGCCCACCATGAGCCGCTTAGCACCAAACCTGCGAAGTTTCCGGTTGTATTACGAACCCCTGACGGACGAGCCGTAAAGCCTGTAATATTATTAGATGCCTGGTCATTACCCACATCGCAAATATCCGGGCTTGTATTCCATCCCGAATCTTCAGCCAGTGATTTTGCAATATTGTCTGAATTGCTTTCACACCAGAATTGAGAATTTGCCGACAGATAGTCGGTTAATTGCGTCCACTTCGCATCGCTTGGTAAATGCCAGCCTTCGGGGCAAGCGGTCATAGCAGCTGTCCAATTATATAAAACACCGTAAGTATCATAATTCACAGTAGCTATTGCATCGTTTACATTTGTTCCGTCATAATCATATACATAATAATATGGTTCTGTTTGTGAACCTGTTGCTTGACCAACAACAGAGGGCAAGAATTTTAAATTTTCTGCGAGCCAGCATTGTTCTCCTATTTGTACTGTTGTATAACTCATTGCATCTCTGGTATCAATAAAATCATCTCCGCAAATATGAGGACACATTTCCGTATCTTCGGTTAAAACCAAAGCTTCAGAATTTCCACAATTATTATATGCCCAAACATACAAAGTATAAGTCATTCCGCAATCAAGACCAGGTTGTATATGTTGAGTACTTATTCCGTTATCAAATGCAGTTTCATAATCATTTATCGTATTGTATTTATAACCGACAGCACCGGACGCATCATTCCAATTCCATTCAATTTCATTTTCACCGGAAACATTTGTTCCTGCTGCCGGAATTTCAGGTACCGAATTTGCTATGTCGAAAATATATTCTTTATCATTTTCGGGATTATCAGTAATTTCCACAAAATTCCCGTTAATAAATCCCGTAAATTTTAAATCATCTCCTATTGCATAAGGAAAAGATGATTTCAGGGATTTTTGTTTTGTACGAATTTCGGGAAGAGGTATATTTTCATTATAAACCAATTTTGACAGAGAATTGTTTGTACTACCAATTCTTAACATCAGTATTTTTTGAGAATACTTTGTAGAATTAACCGTTAATATATAATTGTCAGAATTTCCTGCATAAAACGTAAAATTATGTAATCCCTGCCTCAAAGTATTTTCGTAATCAATAACTTTTCTGCCCGTAATATCAAAAACACTTATTGTAAAATTATCTTTTTCGGGAACAAAAACATCAATCCGGGTTTGAGTTTCAAACGGATTTGGATAATTCTGCGAAACATAAAAATCATTCTGTATCACGCTTTGCATTTCAATATTTGAAAAATTAAAACTTAAAACCGTATCATTCCAGTACAAAGTTGTATCTCCACCTTGTGTAAGATTTTCAATCAGCACACTATCCAGTGGTGCATACGTACATGTATGATTTGCAGTAAAAGTAAAAGAAATTATCTGTGCTTTGACCGTAAAAACAAAGCATAATAACAGTAAATTAATCAACAGTAATTTTTTTTTCATAATTGTTAAAATTTAAATTAAACGATATTGCCTATTTTTATATTTATATTTTCGGCAAATATATAAACTTTTATTATATAAAAAATATTTTTACAGGAAAAACCCATCAGTTAAAATGATTTTTTTTGTTTCTAAAACTCACAATTTTTATTGTAAATTTTTAAAATATTATTAGTTTTGCAACGATTTAAATGATTTATAAACTTAATTAATTAATTATGAGAACAAAAACTTATTTATTAACATTTTTAACTTTTATTTTTATTTTTCAGAATTTTCAAACTTATGCCTGCACTAATGTTTTGGTTTCAAAAGGTGCGAGTGCAGACGGTAGTGTAATGATAAGCTATCTTGCAGATGCAGGCGGATTTATGGATCCTTTGCA
>SLSH01000402.1 GCA_007130555.1 Bacteroidales bacterium | reverse complement strand
CCGATTCCCCAAAACCACCGAAAGCTGGCGCACCCCCAAAGACCTCTCACACCCCCGATTCCCCAAAACCCCCTCAAGTCTCTCCACCAAGGATGAGTTCGATAGCATCATATCAAGGAAAACGTGAAATTGTGCCCGGATTTTCAGAATTGCCCGCAGAATCTAAAGAACACCACTCCCTGGGAGAAGGGTCACAGAGCAAGCAAGAGTCATTGTCCGAAGAGCCATCGGAGGCCAGACCTCCGCTTTCGGAATCGCCCGCAGAACCTAAAAAACACCGCCCCCTTGAAGAATTTGAAAGGGGTAAGCAAGAGTCATTGCCCAAACAACCACAGGGGACCAGATTTCCGCTTTCGGAATCACCCACAAAACCTAAAGAACACCGCCCCCTTGAAGAAGTTGATAGGGGCAAGCAAAAGTCATTGTCCAAACAACCACCGGAGACCGAATCTCCGCTTTTGGATTCACCCGCAGAACCAATAAACCAGCGTCCCTCGGAAGAAAGGCAAAAGGACGGGCAAGAGTCATTGTCCAAACAACCACGCGAGAACGTACGAGAAGACCGCCGAGCCCTAAACTTAGAGATCTCTATGCGGAAGAACCCGTTAAACGAATTAACTCAAGTTTCGCATGACACTCCGAAAATTTTACACACGGGCGATTTACACTTGCGCTCCTTTCAAGGCGAGCAATGGGAGACGTTGAAATTGATCATTGATCTCGGGCGGGCGGAGAACATCGATGTCTTAGTACTCGCGGGCGATATCTTTCACAAAGATGTCAAGTCCCCGCTGTTGTTTGAGAAGTTTCAAGCGATTTTGGAACAAGCGCCCTTTGAGATCTGTTTGATTGCGGGCAATCACGATAAAGCGACATTTACGCAAGGCGGGATGTTTGCCGCCGATAATATTCACGTATTAGATGATCCACTGACTCCATGGCGCGGGCTTCCGGGAGTTTGTATTTGGGGGATGGGGTATCACTTGGCGGAACATGAGAGCCCGCAACATTTAATCGCCACAATGAGTGCCGCTATGGACCCGGAAGAGACGCATCTTGTGCTCTTTCACGGGGATTTTTTAATGCGGGCGTGGGAGATGGAGCGATATAGTGAGGAGGACTTGGGCGATCATCTTTATATGCCGTTGACGAGCCACGATGTGAAAGACACGCCGATCGATTATTTGTTGTGCGGGCATTATCATATTCATTTCACAAAGCGGAAAGTCTTGCCCCGGTGCTATGTGGTATACCCGGGGACGCCTTGTCCGACAACCATCAAAGAAGTGGGCGATCGTTTTGTCAATCTGTTCCACTTGGGTCAAGCACCGCAGCAAGTGCTATTGCCCGCTCCACTTAGGTATGAGAATGTAACCATCGAGATCTCGCCTTTTCTCTCGGACAAACACACGGCATGGGACCAGGTGCAAGGTCGACTGGACGCGATTCCCAAGGGAACGACGGTGAGACTGAAAGTGCGGGGATATCTAAATAGTGCGCAAGAATCCGTGACCCCGCAAGAATTACAAGAAAGGCTGCACGCGTATTTTGAAAGGGAAAACCTAAGACTAATGGAAGATCACTTTGAGATGCGCGTTTACGACATCGCGACGGTCTTATCGCATCGAATTTTTAAGGCGTTATTAAGCGAGCTGCGGGAGCAAAGTTTAGAGCAGGAGATGCAAAAAGCGGTGACCGAGGCGCTCTTGCTCGCGTTTATGGAGGTGCTCCAATGAAGCTCTTATCGTGGAATCTCACCTCGTATGGGCCCTTGTTACCCACCGGCCCCGTCTCTCTCGGTAATTTTGTCCTTCTCTACGGACCGAATGGTTGCGGGAAAAGCCTCTTGATGGAAGCGCTGTTGAAATTCCTCTTTAAAGCCAAAACGCGTTATCGGGTTCCCGAAAAACAGTATCCCTTCGAGAAGTTACAACGGCTCCCTGAAGAACCGACCGGCTTGATTGAACTCGAATATAACGGCGAGAAATTTGCCTTGAACAATGACGGCGTATATTTGAAAGATATTTTACCGGAGAAATTTGCCGCCCTTGATTTTCGGAATGCGTTTTGTGTTCACAATAGTCAAATGACTCTCAGGAGCATGGCTTCCTACTTTGATTCGGCAAACGAACGAATGCTCGGCGCAGAAATCGCCTTATTGGATGCGTGCATGAAATCGTTACGAAGTTCAGGTGAACTTACGAAAACTTTGAAAGAACAAAGCAAACTGCAAGATCGACGAGACGAGGCACGCTCACTTCTCAAAGAAATTAGCACCCTCGAAGACCTTTTGTATGAAAAGAAACTCGACTCAGCGCAATCGGAGTTAGAGCAAACGGAAGTCGCCCTTGCGGCAACGAAGCAAGAAATTGAGGCGATAGAGATTGCAGAAAAGCAAGCCACCTATCACCGACTCACCGAATTACTCCATGACTTTGAATTGAACAATGGGATAGTGGAACAGCAAGCACAGATTACGCAAGAAGATTATGATGCATGGAAAAGTGCCCTCACAAGTTTACACTCGCAAGAAAGCAAACTTGAGCACTTACAGAAAGAGATTGATTCCCAAACGATCAAACTTGAGAAACTTAACCAAGAAATTGCCGCAAAGCAACCTGCCCTTGATCAGTTTGCCCAAAGACGGGATCGGCTCCTCCAAATACGAGACGCTCTCGGAGGGCTTGTGGCAAATCCCATTGAAAGACCGTTGAATTCCGACAGCCCGTGGCGAAACCTCTTTAATCTCAATTTGCATTTCTTTTTATTAACACTCATCGTGCTTGCCCTTTACCCGGCCTCTATCATCATAGTTCTGGCAAGCATCAATCTGCTCTTTGCACTACTTCTTTTTATAGGGGAGGTATATGCGTTGGTCCAAATCCGAAAAACGACCTTGAAGTTCAAGCAACTCCAAACGGAATGTTTGCGCTATCAAATTACTGCTGAGACACCTGATCAACTTCTAGAGCAACTTATTACTACCATTGAGGAATTTCGCCGGCGCGAGCAAGAAATCGCCCCCCTTAAAACCCACGCAATCCAATTGGAAACCACCATTAGTGCTCACACAACCCGCTTAGAAGCCCTCCGCACAAGCTGTCAGCACTGCACTGATACTATACACACCATTCAAATCCGATCACATATCAACACACTGGAAAAACACCACGAAACCTTGACGGAAAAAGAGAAAGCTCTTGGACGGCGCGAGATAACCCTTACCCTTTTAGCCGAGACCCTTGCAAGCCCGGTACCGCCCGATCAACTGCTAGCTACTGCAAAGGAGACGCAACACTCGCTGGCAGTCTATTGTGAACGGCCAGCAGAAATCGAATTCGATCCGCATCGCCTTCGTCATTTGCGGGAAAAGCATCAAACCCTTTTAGAAACCAAGCAAAGCCTCCATGCCAAGTTAGAAACCTTCACCCAACGCACTCATACCCTCTTAGAGAAGATTAGCGCTTTACCGTGGCTTCAAACCCCGCGCAGTTGCACTTCGGTTTATGATTTCCCCCATTTTCGCACTTTACTCGAAGAACAACTCTCTAAGTACACACGCAGGACACAAATCACGCAAATTGCCGTGGATCTCTGCACCCGGGTGCAAAATCACGAAAAAGACACCATCCACCAGTTTTTCCAATCACAGCAATTGCAAGCCTATTTGGCCTTATTTACGAAGCAAAGCATTACCACCGTGCATTTCGACCCGGATCAAGGATTACTCGCGGGGAAGCACACCGATCACTTACTGCCCCTCGCACAATGGTCCCAAAGCACGCAAGACCAGATTGCCTTTGCCTTCCGGCTCGCCTTGGCCCATATTCTGTTGCAAGAAGAACCCGGATTTCTTTTCTTGGACGAAGCCTTCCTTACTTCCGATGCGACCCGGTTACGGGCTCAAATGGAGATGGTTTTCCAATTGCATGCCCGGGGCTGGCAGATCATTTATTGCAGTGCGAAAGCAGAAATTAAACCCTTGGTCTTCGAACTCGGGCAAGATACCGAGATTCAGCTCTT
>SLSH01000229.1 GCA_007130555.1 Bacteroidales bacterium | reverse complement strand
TTTTATTTATTTATATCTGTATGTTATTCTTCCTTTAGTTAAATCGTAAGGGGACATTTCTACAACAACTTTATCCCCCGGTAAAATTTTGATATAGTGCATTCTCATTTTGCCCGAAATATGTGCAATAATTACATGTCCGTTTTCTAATTCAACACGGAACATAGCATTCGACAATGCTTCTATTATCGTACCATCTTGTTCTATTGAAGGCTGTTTTGCCATAAATTATTTTATATTTTTTTCAATTATACTAAAATCCGATAAAATTTCAACTTTATTTTTTCTCACAACAACCGAGTGCTCAAAATGAGCAGACGGTTTACCGTCTTTTGTTTTTATTGTCCATCCGTCATTTTCCTGATAAATTTCTTTTTTTCCTAAGTTAATCATCGGCTCAATAGCAAAAACCATACCTTCTTTAAGTTTTAACCCTCTCCCCTTTTTTCCATAATTAGGGATTTCGGGGTCTTCGTGAAGATTTTTGCCGATTCCGTGTCCTACCAGTTCTCTTACAACAGAATATCCGCAATTTTCTGCATGTTTTTGAATTTCAAAACCAATATCTCCCAGATAATTTCCTTCAACTGCTTTTTCTATTCCTTTATAAAGACACTCCTTTGTATTTTTAACTAATTCTTTAATGCTCGGATCAACATTTCCAATTTCAAAGGTATAACAAGAGTCTCCATAATATCCGTTAAAAATCACTCCGCAATCTATCGAAACAATATCTCCGTTTTTTAATGTCTGTTTTCCGGGAATTCCATGAACCACAACATCATTTATCGAAACACATAAAGTATTAGGATATCCTTTATAGTTTAAAAATCCCGGTATTCCTCCGTTATCACGAATGAATTCTTCTGCCAATTTATCAAGCATAATCGTAGAAATACCTTCTCTAATTTCTTTAGTAAGCATTGCGTGTGTTTCGGACACAAGCATATTGCTTTTTTTTAGTATTTCTATTTCATCCTCTGTTTTAATAAAAACCATCAAAGAACATTTATATATTTTTAAAGAGCTGCGTTTCTTGACCCTCTGCCCTTAATTCTTCCTGATTTAGTAAGTCCATCATAATGACGCATCAATAGATGACTTTCTATTTGCTGTAAAGTATCCAGTATAACACCGACCAAAATCAGTAAAGATGTACCACCATAGAATTGTGCAAACTGTGCATTAACTCCTCCCAACATAGCAAATGCGGGCAAAATGGCAATAATTGCAAGAAATATTGATCCCGGCAGTGTTATTTTCGACATAATTGAATCTAAAAATTCAACTGTTCTTTTTCCCGGTTTAACCCCGGGAATAAACCCTCCGTTCTTTTTCATATCCTCTGCCATTTGCTGTGGATTAATTGTAACAGCAGTATAAAAATAAGTAAATAAAATAATCATTATTGCAAATACTAAATTATACCAAAATCCTGTATAATCTGCAAATGCTGCTGCAAAAGCTCCCATTCCTTCGCCACCAAAACCTGCCAGCATGAGAGGGACAAACATCAAAGCTTGAGCAAAGATAATCGGCATTACTCCTGCTGCATTAACTTTTAAAGGTATATATTGCCTAACTCCTCCGTATTGTTTATTTCCCACAACTCTCTTTGCATATTGAACAGGTATTCTTCTTACGGCTTGTACCAATGCAATTGACACCATAAAAACCACAAAAAGTATTATCAGTTCAACTAATAAAATAATTAGTCCTCCGCCTACACCAGTTGCTCTTGCAGTTGCTTCTGCCCAAAAAGCGAAAGGTAAATTTGCAATAATACCAATCATAATTAACAAAGAAATACCATTTCCAATACCTCTGTCTGTAATTCTTTCACCAAGCCACATAACAAACATTGTTCCTGAAGTAAGAATAATTACAGAAGAAACCGTAAAGAAAGTTCCTGACAACGCAAATGCTGTAGGAGGCAAAGTTGCATACAAATTCGCCAGATATGTTGGAGCTTGTAACAATAATATACCTACAGTTAAATATCTTGTAATTTGATTTATTTTCTTTCTTCCACTTTCGCCCTCTCTTTGTAATTTCTGGAAATATGGGACAGCTATTCCAAGAAGCTGTACAACGATAGAAGCAGATATATAGGGCATGATTCCGAGAGCAAATATTGAAGCGTTAGAGAATGCTCCACCCGAGAACATATCTAACAAGCCCAATACTCCGTCAGCTGTTTGAGCTTCAAGGGCTGCAAGTTCGTTTGGGTTGATTCCCGGTAATACCACATGACAACCAAAACGATAAATTAAAATATAACTTAAAGTTATTAGTATTCTGGATCGAAGGTCTTCAATCTTAAAAATATTTCTTATTGTATCAATAAAGCGTTTCATTCTTTAAATTTTTTCTGTAGTTCCTCCAATAGCTTCTATTTTTTCTATCGCTGTTTTAGAAAAAGCATGAGCTTTAACGGTTATTTTATCTTTAATATCTCCGTTCCCTAATATTTTAACCAAATCTTTATTTGAAGCTAATCCATTATCGCACAATACTTCTATATCAATTGTTTTAATTTTCTTTTTTTCTGCTAATAATTGCAAAGTCCCCACATTAATAGCTTTAAATTCAACTCTGTTTCGGTTTTTAAATCCAAACTTTGGAGTTGTTCTTTGCAATGGCATTTGTCCTCCTTCAAACCCGGGATTACTTTTATATCCTGACCTTGATTTTGCTCCTTTATGACCTTTGGTTGAAGTTCCTCCTCTTCCTGAGCCCTGACCTCTTCCAATTCTTTTTTTGTTTTTCACAGAGCCTTTTGCCGGTTTTAAATTACTTAAATTCATAATACAAAAAATTATCTAAATTAAATTTTTTCTGATTTAACCAAATGACGCACCTTATTAATCATCCCCATTACTTGTGGAGTATCTTCATGTTCTACAGTTTGATGCATTTTTCTAATTCCCAAGGCTTCAAGTGTTCTTTTTTGCCTTGCATTACTGCCTATTTTACTTTTTATTTGAGTAATCTTAATTTTCCCCATTTTATTTTAATTAACCGTTAAAAACTTTACCTAAGTCCACTTGTCTTTGATCAGCCACAGTATATGCATCTCTCATTTCGAGAAGTGCTTTAACCGTTGCTTTAACGAGATTATGCGGATTTGATGACCCCTTGGATTTTGCCAATACATTTTTTACTCCAGCACTTTCTAATACTGCACGCATTGCACCTCCTGCCACAACTCCTGTTCCTGATGATGCAGGCATGAGCCATACTTTAGCGCCTCCTGATTTAGCAGATTGTTCATGAGGTATTGTTCCATTAATAACAGGAACTTTTAACAAATTTTTCTTTGCATCTTCAACCCCTTTTGCGATTGCGGTTGTAACTTCTTTGGCTTTACCCAGTCCGTATCCGACAATTCCATTTTCATTACCGACTACCACAATTGCACTAAATCCAAAATTTCTACCTCCTTTAGTAACTTTGGTTACCCTTTGTACACTAACTAATCTGTCGATTAACTCAAGATCAGTTGTTTTAATTTTTCTAATAGTTTCTGACATAATATAATTATAATTTTAAACCTCCTTCTCTGGCTCCATCAGCCAAAGTCTTAATTTTTCCATGATATAAATATCCATTTCTATCAAATACAACTTGTTTAATTCCTGTATTAATTGCATTTTTCGCAATTAATTCCCCTACCATTTTTGCTTTTTGAGATTTAGTCCCTTTTTGAGAATAAATATCTTTCTGCAAAGAAGAAGCCGAAACAAGTGTTTTTGCATTCACATCATCAATTATTTGCACACTTATCTGTTTATTACTACGAAAAACAGACATACGAGGCGTTTCGGGAGTTCCGAATATCTTTCTGCGAATCCTTTTTTTAATTTTTATTCTTCTATCTTTTTTTGATAATGCCATCTTTAAAAAATTTTAAATTATTTTTATATCTTAGCTGACTTACCAGCTTTTTTACGTAATTCTTCTCCAACAAATTTAATTCCTTTTCCTTTATATGGTTCAGGAGGACGGAACGAACGTATTTTAGCCGCTACCTGACCTAATAATTGTTTGTCGTAACTTTTTAAAGTAATAATAAAATTGCTTCTTCTTTCGGCTTTACATTCAACACTAATTTCATCCGGTATTTGAAATAATATTGTATGTGAATATCCGAGTGCCAATTCCAACAATTGTCCGTTATTTGAAGCTTTATAACCTACGCCTACAAGTTCTTGCTGAATCGTATATCCATTAGAAACTCCTTCCACCATATTTGCAATTAAAGAACGATACAATCCATGTAAAGATATATGTTCTTTACTGTCCGAGTTTCTTTTAACCTGAATTTCATTTTCACCTGTTTCAATAATAATACTCGGATTGACTTCCTGTGATAATTCTCCAAGTGGACCTTTTACTGTAACCAGATTGTTATTATCTACATTCAGTTCAACCTTTTCAGGTATTGTTATAGGTAAATTTCCAATTCTTGACATTACTTTAATTTTTTATTTTTTAATAAACATAACATAAAACTTCACCTCCGACCTTTAACAATCTTGCCTCTTTGTCGGTAATAACACCTCTATTTGTTGATAATATAGCAACCCCCAGCCCGTTAAGCACTCTTGGGACATCTTTGGAGGATGTATATTTTCTTAAGCCCGGCTTACTGGCTCTTTCCATTTTTTTAATTGCAGAAACTTTTGATAAGGGATGATATTTAAGTGCAATTTTAATATTTCCCTGAGGTCCTACATCTTCGAACTTATAATTTAATATGTATCCTTTATCAAAAAGGACTTTTGTAATTTCCCTTTTAATATTTGAACTGGGAATTTCTACAATTTTATGTTTTGCCATAGTGGCATTTCTAATTCTTGTTAAATAATCTGCAATTGGATCAGTCATATCATTTATAATTATTTATTACCAACTAGCTTTTTTTATCCCTGGTATTAGTCCTGCCGAAGCCATTTCACGAAAAACGATCCGACTAACACCGAATTGTCTCATATATCCTTTTGGTCTTCCTGTTTGACTACAACGGTTGTGCAAACGGACTTTTGATGAATTTCTCGGCAACATATGTAAAGCCTCGTAATTCCCTTCTTTTTTATATTTTGTTCTTTTTTCCGCGTATTTTTCAATAAGTTTTTTTCTTTTAACTTCGCGGGCTTTCATTGATTCTTTTGCCATATTAAGTCTTTTTTAAATTTTTAAAAGGTAATCCGAAATTTTTTAATAATGCATAAGCTTCAGCGTCAGTTTTTGCCGAAGTAACCAAAGTAATATCCATTCCCAGAATTTTATGAATTTTATCAATATCAATTTCCGGAAAAATTATTTGCTCACTAATGCCTAAAGTATAATTCCCTCTTCCGTCAAGTTTATAATTTAATCCCCTAAAATCTCTTATTCTTGGCAAAGCTACACAAATTAGTCTTTCTAAAAATTCATACATTTTATCTTTACGTAAAGTAACCATAACACCAATAGGCATTTTTCTTCGCAATTTAAAATTAGAAATATCTTTTTTCGAAAGAGTTTCAACCGCTTTTTGACCGCTAATAATAGTCATTTCTTCAATTGCAGTGTCTATAAGTTTTTTATCTGCTACCGCTTGTCCTATCCCTTGATTAAGAACAATTTTCTCTAATTTTGGAATCTGCATAATACTTTTATATCCAAATTCTTTCATTAGATTTGGAATAATTTCTTCATGAAATTTTTTCTTTAATGTCGGCATATTCTTATCCATTATTTTATTTCCTCCCCAGATTTTTTTGCATAACGCACAATTTTATTATTACTTCCCATTTTTCTTCCGATTCTTGTAGGTTCCCCTGTTTTCGGGTCAATAACCATTAAGTTTGATATATGCACGGGAGCTTCTTTTTTTACAATTCCTCCTTGCGGATTATCTGCATTAGGCTTTGTATGTTTTGAGATTGTATTAACACCTTCGACAAGTGCCCGCATTTTTTTTGCATTAACTTCAAGCACTCTCCCTTGCTGACCTTTATTTTCCCCGGCAATAACCATTACAATGTCTCCCTTTTTTATATGTAATTTTCTAACCATTATTATTCATTATTAAATTAATTATAAAACTTCCGATGCTAATGATACAATTTTCATATATTGTTTTTCTCTTAATTCACGTGCTATCGGACCGAAAATTCTGGTTCCTTGTAGTTCTCCTGCGGCATTTAACAATACACATGCATTTTCATCAAATCGTATATACGATCCGTCATTTCTTTTAATTTCCTTTTTTACTCTAACTACAACCGCTTTTGTTATAGCCCCCTTTTTAATATTATCACTCGGTAGTGCTGATTTAACACTAACAATAATTTTATCTCCAATCGAAGCATATCTTTTTCTTGTACCTCCTAAAACCCGAATACATAAGACTTCTTTTGCTCCGCTATTATCTGCAACATTTAATCTGCTTTCTTGCTGTATCATGACTATTTAACTTTTTCAATAATATCAACTAATCTCCAATTTTTATTTTTACTTAATGGACGTGTTTCCATAATTTTTACAACATCTCCAATGTCGCAAATATTTTTTTCATCGTGTGCAACAAATTTACTTGTTTTATTAATGAATTTCCCGTATTTAGGATGTTTTTCTTTTCTTTTAACAGCAACAACAATAGACTTTTCCATTTTATTACTTAAAACAATCCCGATTCGTTCTTTTCTTAAATTCCTATTTATCTTCATATTCATAACACAATAATTATTTATTCTCACTAAATTCTCTTTTTCTCTGTTCCGTATTTAGTCTTGCAATATTTTTCTTAATCTCTTTTAATATACTTGGATTATCAAGAGGTGAAACAGCATGATTTAGTCTTAACTTAGTAAGTTTGTTTTTTTCATCTCCGATTTTTTCTATTATTTCTTTTGTGGTTAATTCCACTACTTCTTTACTTTTCATTTTAATAATTATTTTTCATTAATATCATAATCATATCTAACTACAAACTTCGTTTTAATGGGCAGTTTTTGTGCCGCCAATCTTAACGATTCTTTAGCAAGTTGAAGAGGCACTCCTTCGGATTCAATAATTATTCTTCCCGGAGTAACAGGGACAACAAATCCTTCGGGTGCACCTTTACCTTTCCCCATACGAACTTCGGCAGGTTTTTTAGTAATAGGCTTGTCCGGAAATACTCTTATCCATATTTGTCCTTGTCTCTGCATTTTTCTGGTAACTGCAATTCTTGCCGCTTCAATTTGTCTGCCTGTAATCCAGTGAGACTCAAGCGCTTTAATTGCAAATGAACCAAAAACAATTTGATTTCCTCTTTGGGCATTTCCTTTCATTCTGCCCTTCTGTTGTCTTCTGTATTTTGTTTTTTTCGGTTGTAACATTTTTATAATTTTTCAGATATTATTTTCTTCTTTTTTTACTTTCTGTACTTTTATTCCCTTGTGCTTTTTTTCCGACGTATGGAGAAAGGTCTCTTTTACCGTAAATTTCTCCTCTGCAAATCCAAACTTTCACACCAATTAATCCGGTTTTTGTAAGAGCTTCGGCAAGAGCATAGTCTATATCCGCTCTAAGAGTATGCAGAGGCGTTCTTCCTTCTTTATACATTTCGGATCTTGCCATTTCGGCTCCGTTTAATCTTCCTGAAACTTGTACTTTTATCCCTTCTGCTCCCATTCTAATTGTAGAAGCTATTGCCATTTTAACTGCTCTACGATAAGCAATTTTACCTTCAATCTGACGGGCAATATTACTTGCAACTAATTCAGCTTCGAGTTCAGGTCTTTTAATTTCAAATATATTAATTTGTACATCTTTATCAGTAATTTTCTTTAGTTCTTCTCTTAATATATCCACTTCACTTCCACCTTTACCGATAACAAATCCCGGTCTGGCGGTATTAATAGTAATGGTAATCATTTTCAAAGATCTTTCGATAATAATCTTTGCCACACTGGCTTTGTTGAGTCTTGCGCTAAGATAACGTCTGATTTTAATATCTTCTGCAAGATTATCTGCATATTTATTTCCACCATACCAATTAGAATCCCATCCTTTAATGATTCCTAATCGATTACTTATTGGATTACATTTTTGTCCCATTTATTTATTCATTTTCGTTTTCTAAAATTTTTTCTAATTTACTGTCAACTACAATTGTAACATGATTAGACCTTTTTCTAATCCTGTGAGCTCTTCCTTGAGGAGCAGGTCTGATTCTTTTTAAAACTCTTGCAGAATCAACATAAATTTCTTTTACATATAATTCTGCGTCTTCCATTCTTTTCCCCTCGTTTTTAGCTTGCCAGTTTGCTACGGCAGAGAGTAGTAACTTTTGCAAGTCCTCAGAAGCTGCTTTAGGAGAATATTTTAAAACATCCATTGCTTTATCAACAGATTCTCCTCTTATTTGATCTGCCACCAGTCTCATTTTCCTAGGAGATGAAGGACAGTTTCGAAGAGTTGCAAAACATTTTTTTTGTTTTTCTTCTTTTATGCTATTTGCTCTATTTCTTTTTCGTGCTCCCATAATAATTTTTTAACTTTATTTATCTTTTTTACCGCCATGTCCTCTAAAGTTTCTGGTTGGGGCAAATTCTCCAAGTTTATGTCCCACCATATTTTCGGTAATATATATTGGTATAAATTTATTTCCGTTATGAACAGCTATTGTATGTCCGACAAATTCTGGCGGAATTACAGAAGCTCTTGCCCAAGTTTTAATCGCCGTTTTCTTACCGCTTTCAGTCATGGTATTGACTTTCTTTTCAAGTTTAAAGTCAATAAATGGTCCTTTTTTTAGTGATCTGCTCATAATTTTGTTTATCTGCTAATTTTTATTTTTTTATTTTTTCTACAATATATTTATTAGTATCTTTTTTCTTTTTTCTGGTTTTAAATCCTTTCGCCAATATTCCTTTACGAGATCTTGGGTGTCCTCCTGATGATTTACCTTCACCTCCTCCCATTGGATGATCAACAGGATTCATCTGACATGGACGAGTTCTAGGTCTTCTGCCAAGCCATCTGTTTCTACCTGCTTTTCCAAGTCTTTCTAGAGAATGGTCTGCATTTGACACACTTCCGATTGTTGCTTTACAAGTTATTAATACTTTCCTGATTTCGCCTGAAGGTAATTTTACAATTCCATATTTTCCTTCTCTTGATACTAATTGAGCATAAGATCCTGCACTTCTTGCCATCATACCTCCCTGTCCCGGACGCAGTTCAATATTATGAATTACTGTACCAAGCGGAATATTTGATAAAAATAAAGTATTTCCTACTTCGGGAGCAATGTCTTTACCTGAGATTATTTCTTGTCCAACATTTAATCCATTAGGGGCAATAATATATCTTTTTTCGCCGTCTTCATAAAAAACCAAAGCAATTCGAGAGCTTCTATTCGGGTCATACTCAATAGATTTAACCTTAGCTTTAATTCCATCTTTATCTCTTTTAAAATCAATCAATCTATAACGTTTTTTATGTCCTCCGCCAATATATCTCATTGTCATTCTGCCCTGGTTATTTCTCCCTCCCGATTTTTTCATAGGAGCCAATAAAGATTTTTCGGGCTTACTACCGGTAACATCTTCAAAAGTACTTTGTACTCTAAATCTTTGACTTGGTGTTGTCGGTTTTAATTTTCTAACAGCCATTTTTTTATTATCTTATTATACATTGCTATAAAAATCAATTACTTCTCCCTTTTTAAGCGTTACAACAGCTTTTTTATATGAAGCAGTTTTTCCTTTTTGTATTCCGGATTTTGTAAAACGTTGTTTTGTTTTACCGCCATATATCATCGTATTTATGGATTCAATTTTTACATCATATAAAACTTCAATCGCATTTTTAATTTGCTGTTTATTTGCTCTTTTATCAACAATAAATCCGTAACGGTTCAAAGTTTCGGCTTGTCCTGTTAATTTTTCTGTTACTATCGGTTTAAATAAAACATCCATTTTTTATAAAATTTAATCTAAACATTCTTTAAAAACATCAATTGCATCTTCTTCGATAATTAAAACAGAAGCCCTCATTATGCCGTAAGCATTTAGCTCTCTGGCGATTACAACCTCCGTCTGTTTTAAATTTCGGGATGACAAATATAATGATTTATTTTGATTTGCAACAATTAGAAGCGATTTTTTATCAATTAATTTTAAATTATTTAAAAAATCTATAACATTTTTTGTTTTCACTCCTTCAAAATTGAGATTATCCACTATACAAATTCCATCATTTTGGGATTTATAGGACAATGCTGATTTCCGAGCTAATTTTTTTATTTTTTTGTTTAATTTAAACCCATAATTTCTTGGTTGTGGTCCAAAAGTCCGTCCTCCTCCTCTGAATATTGGATTTTTTATATCTCCTGCCCGTGCAGTACCTGTGCCTTTTTGTTTTTTAATTTTTCTGGTACTTCCTTTAACTTCACTACGACCTTTGGTTTTATGGGACCCTTGTCTGTTATTTGCAAGATATTGCTTACAATCAAGATATATTTCATGATCATTTGGCTGAATACAAAAAATATCATCTTGTAGCTCTACCTGTTTCTCGGTTTTTTTCCCTGATTTACTATAAACATTTGCTTTCATTATCTTTATCTTTCAATAATTAAATATGAACCTTTCGCTCCCGGCACAGAACCTTTTATAATCAAAAGATTACTTTCGGGAATTTTCTTTAATACTCTTAATGTTTCAATACATACTCTTTGATTTCCGGTGCGTCCTCCCATACGCATCCCTTTAAACACTCTTGACGGGTCTGAAGATGCACCTATAGATCCGGGAGCTCTTACTCTGTTGTGTTGTCCGTGAGTTTGGTCTCCTACCCCTGAGAATCCATGTCTTTTAACAACTCCCTGAAAGCCCTTTCCTTTTGAAATTCCGGTAACATCACACCATTCGTCCTCAATAAAAATATCAACGGTAATTTTATCTCCAAGGTTAACTTCTTGGTCTTTATCGTCTTTTTTTATTGTCCCGAAATCTTTAAACTCAACAAGTGTTTTTTTCGGTGTTGTTTTGGCTTTTTGAAAATGTCCTTTCATCGCCTTTGTTGTATGCTTTTCTTTTTTTTCATCAAAAGCAAGTTGTACTGCATCATACCCGTCTTTTTCTTTTGTTTTAATGTGGGTAACAATACAAGGACCTGCTTCGATAACAGTGCATGGAATATTTTTTCCCTCAACACTGAACATAGAAGTCATACCAATTTTTTTACCAATAATCCCTTGCATTTTTAAATTAATTTATATTATTAACTAGCTTTAATTTCTACCTCTACACCACTGGGCAATTCTAATTTCATTAGTGCATCAATGGTTTTAGGAGTTGTTGTGCTGGTACCATAAATATCAAGAACTCTTTTATGTGAAGACAATTCAAATTGTTCTCTTGACTTTTTATTCACAAAGGTTGAACGGTTGACCGTAAATATCCTTTTATGTGTTGGCAATGGTATTGGTCCGTTTACAACTGCTCCTGTTGTTTTTACTGTTTTTACGATTTTTTCGGCTGAATTATCAACCAGGTTATAATCGTAAGATTTTAATTTTATTCTAATTCTTTGACTCATATATTACATTTTTTAAAAAACAAATTTTTTATTCTCCAATAAATTATTTTGTATTTCATCAGGCACTTTTTCATAATGAGAAAATTCCATAGTATGAACGGCTCTGCCTGAACTAAGAGTTCTTAGTGCAGTAACATACCCGAATTGTTCTGATAAAGGTACTTTGGCATTTACAATTTTAGAAGTAATATTAGAATCCATAGACTCTATTGTAGCTCTTCTTCTGTTTAAATCTGCAGTAATATCTCCCACATACTCTTCGGGAGTAACAATAGCCAATTTCATAATAGGTTCCAGTAAATTAACTGTCATTTTTTTTGTTGCCTCTTTAAATGCTTGTTTTGCAACAATTTGAAAAGCAATTTCATTACTGTCAACACTATGAGAAGCCCCGTCTATAAGTTCTATTTTTAGACTTTGTAAAGGATAACCAGCTAATGGTCCGCTAAACATTACTTCTTTAAATCCTTTTTCTATTTCAGGGATAAATTCTCTCGGAATTTTTCCTCCGACAGTTTTATTAATAAATTCAAGTTCGTTACTTTTTGTACCCGAACTTATTGAGACTGATATTTGAGCAAAAAGTCCTTTACCGCCGGTTTGTTTTTTTAGTATTTCAGTATGTTTAATTTCCCCCGTTAATTCTTCTTTATAATTAACCTGCGGATTTCCCTGATTAATTTTTAATCCGTATTCTCTGATAAGTCTTTCGGTAAGAACTTCTAAATGTAATTCTCCCATTCCGTTTATCAAAGTTTGGTTTGTTGCGTCATTATATCTGATTGTAAAGGTAGGGTCTTCTTCGGATAATTTTGATAATGCCATATTAAGTTTCTCAATATCTGCTTGCAATTCCGGTTCTACGGCAACAGATATAACGGGTTCGGGAAATTGTATTGACTCCAGGGCGATTTGTTTTTTTTCATCACATATTGTATCTCCCGTAACAATATCCTTTAATCCTACAACCGCACAAATATCTCCTGCATCAATTGATTCTATCTGATTTTGTTTATTTGAATGCATTTGAAAAATTCTTGTCAGGCGTTCTTTTTTGCCGGTTCGGACATTAAATATCATTTGTCCTGGTTTCATTGCTCCACTATATAGTCTTAAATACGCGAGTTTCCCGAAAGAACTTGACACTATTTTAAAACATAAAGCCGTAAGATCTTTATCATTTTCGGAACTTCTGTATATTTCCTCTTCTGTTTTTGGGTTTATCCCTTTTATTGCTTTAACTTCAAGAGGAGAAGGCAGATATTCACAAATTGCATCGAGAAGAGGTTGTATTCCTTTGTTTTTAAACGAGGCGCCACAAAAAACGGGGACAAATTTTCTTTTTAATACTGCCTGTTTAAGGAGTTTCTTAAATTCTTGCACCGAAATTTGAGTTCTGTCGTCAAAAAATCTTTGTAACATTCCGTCATCTTCTTCAATAACGGTTTCTATCAGTTTTTCGCGATATTCAAATACCTGTTCGTTATATTCTTCCGGAATATCTGTAGTTTTATAATTTACCCCGAGAGAGTCGTCTTGTATATCCCATAAGAGAGCTTTTTCTTCAATTAAATCAATAACTCCGCAAAAATTTTCTTCTTCTCCTACGGGGATTTGCATAATAAGAGGTTTTGCGTTAAGTTTTTTTGAAATTTGATTAACGACATTAAAAAAGTCGCTTCCTGTTCTGTCCATTTTGTTTACAAAAGCAATTCTTGGGACTTCGTATCTTTCAGCTTGTCTCCAAACGGTTTCGCTTTGAGGTTCCACTCCGCCGACAGCACAAAATACTGCTATTGCGCCGTCCAGCACTCTGAGAGAACGTTCTACTTCAACGGTAAAATCGACATGTCCCGGAGTGTCAATAATATTTATTTTATATTTTTCATTATTATAATTCCAAAATGTAGTTGTAGCAGCGGCAGTAATTGTAATTCCTCTTTCCTGTTCCTGCTCCATCCAGTCCATAGTTGCATTTCCGTCGTGTACTTCTCCAATCTTATAATTAATACCCGTATAATATAGTATGCGTTCGGTAGTAGTCGTTTTACCTGCATCTATATGAGCCATAATGCCAATATTACGAGTATTTATAAGATTATTATTCATAAATTCATTTAAAATTTAAAATGTGAAAAAGCTTTATTTGCTTCTGCCATTCTATGCATTTCTTCTTTTTTCTTAAAAGCGTTTCCTTCTGAATTATATGCTGCCATAATTTCAAAAGCAAGATTTTCTGCCATTGATTTACCGCTTCTTTTACGAGCAACTCCAATCAGCCATTTATGACTGACGGATATTTTTCTGTCTTGTCTGACTTCGCTTGGCACCTGAAAAGTAGCTCCCCCTATTCTTCGGCTTTTAACTTCAACCGAAGGGGTAATATTTTCTAGTGCTTTTTTCCAAATTTCAAGCGGAGAATCTTCAGAATCTTTCATTTTATTTTCAACGATTTTAAGTGCATCATAGAAAATTTTAAAAGATATTGATTTTTTCCCTTGCCACATCATATCATTAACAAACCTTGTAACTCTAGTGTCGTTATAGACCGGATCTGGTAATATTCTTCTTTTTTTTGGTTTAGACTTTCTCATTATTCTAACAAATTATTTATTTTTTAAAATTATTTTTTTGATTTTGGTCTCTTTGTTCCATACTTAGACCGCCTTTGTGTACGTCCTTCTACACCTGCAGTATCCAGAGCCCCTCTTACAACGTGATACTTAACTCCCGGTAAATCTTTTACTCTACCTCCACGTACTAGAACTATGGAGTGTTCTTGTAAGTTATGTCCTTCTCCCGGAATATAAGCATTTACTTCCTTGCCATTTGTTAATTTTACTCTGGCAACTTTACGCATAGCCGAGTTTGGTTTTTTAGGTGTAGTCGTAGATACCCTTGTGCACACTCCCCGTCTCTGCGGACATGCTCCCAGAGAAGGAGATTTTTTCTTCTTTTTTGTTGTCTCACGACCTTTTCTAACTAATTGTTGTATCGTTGGCATATTGTCAAATATTTAATTTTTAAATTCTATTTTATACTTTTTATTAAAATTTCGGACTGCAAAGGTAGATTAATTTTTTTTATTAACAACACTTGTGAAAAAAAAAATGCATTTTTTTATTCTTTAAATAAAAATTCGGTTGCTATTTTTTGATATTTGTTATGATTTGTTGCTTAAATTTATGCTATAAACAAGGATTAATCAATGTGTAGTTATTTGGCAT
>SLSH01000245.1 GCA_007130555.1 Bacteroidales bacterium | reverse complement strand
TGAATTCCAATTCCAATAAAAGTAAACTTAAAGAATTCGAATCAAATTTTGATTGCCTGATAATATTGTCAATATCAAGAAATTCATGTTCTTTTAGTATTTCTACCACAATTTTTTCATTTTCCGATAAATTTTGGATAATTTCTAAATATTGTACTTCTTTTTTTGAAGCTTTTATTTTATCTGATTTCCAGTTCATAATATAATCAATATCCTCAACAGATTGTATTAAATGAGCTCTGTTAGTTTTAATCAGATTGTTGCAGCCTTCGCTATAAACAGAATTAATAGTTCCCGGCAATGCAAATACATCTTTATTATAGTGATTAGCTATATTGGCGGTAACCATTGCTCCTCCTTTTATTCCTGACTCTACAATAATCAAGGCATCGCATAAACCTGCAACAATCCTGTTTCTTTTAATAAAATTAGATGCCTCGGTAATACTCCCGTGAGGATAATCGGAAATAAGTGCTCCGTTTTTTGCAATCATTTCGGCTGCAATTTTTTTATGTTTTGCAGGATAAAGACTTTCCAAACTATGTCCTAAAACCGCCCATGTTTCCAGATTATTGGCAAGTGCCTCTTTATGTGCAGTAATATCAATCCCATACGCCAATCCGCTGACAACAACAATATCGGGATATCTGACTGCTAAATCCGAAACTATTTTATTACAAAAATCCGTACCGTATTTTGTTGATTTTCGCGTCCCGACAATACTAACGATTTTTTTCGCATTAAAAACAGGATTGCCTTTATAATAAAGCACAATCGGAGCATCGACACATTCCTTTAACCTGTACGGATAATCCTTATCAAAAAAAGTAACCGCCTCGATATCATTTGTTGTTAAATATTTTAATTCCTCTTCTGCTCTTGAAATTGCAGATGACATACTATTTATTATTTTAACGGCAGTATATTCCCCAATTCCATGAGTTTTTACAAAATCTTTTTTATTCGCAGAAAAAATCTTTTCGGCAGAACCGAATTTCGAAATAAGTCGTTTTAAATTAATATCTTTGACTCCGGAAAGAAAGGCAAGGGCAAGATTGTATAAATTTTCCGAATATTTCATCTGTTTTCACGAATAATCGCCGATTTGATTGAATTAGCCTATAATAATTATTTTTTATTAATATAACCATCTAAACTCTCAACAATATCCTCCTGCTCCTGTTTTGTTAATGTTGCCAAACTAACAGGCTTATATTTTGCCGTTCCTTGCGGAGTACGAACATAAATAAGCAAACTCTTACGAAGTCCGAAAAAAGATCTGACTATTTCATACTTCACTAAATCTTTTTTATAAAATTCGACAGAATAATTCCCCACAGTAAGCGGTTGTAACGGAGAATATCTTATAATTACTTTAGGTCCTTCATTATTAAATATTACATAACAAAACTTTTTTCCAAAAGCATAAATCATACATATTGTAAAAATAATTGTAATAACTAATTCAAAAGTATGATTTTCCGACCATGAAAAAATTAAACTTAAAACCAATAATGCTGCATAAACTAATATAAATAACATTATTCCGAGTCTTATTCTTGTGGATAATTCCTTATTATTGATTATCATAATTATATTGTTTTACATAAATTAAATATTAAAAAAACAAAAATAAGTAAAATAATAATAATTCAAAGCAGAAAAAACAATTAAACCTCTGGCTGTAACACATTGCAAATAAGAGCATTGTAAATATTTAACATATTTATGTTAAAAAAAAACAGACAAATTTTATAAAAATAGATAGGATTATGATTTTTTTATTACTTTTGTGTTTTATATTTTTTTATTTTTATGCGATAATTTCAATATTTTTTTGCTATTTTATTGTTTTTTAAAAAAAATAGTGATTTATTTGTGGAAAAATAAAAAAGAAGTTACTTTTGTACAAAATTTGATATTTTAAGCAAATATAGATTATGGACTCAAAAAGATATTTCGTTTTAATTCTTGTGGGGTTTTTACTCATTCTGCCTTTATTAAATACCGGTTGTAAAAAAGGAGAAGATGACCCTTTCTTTTCTATATATACAAGAAACTCCAGATTGACAGGAGAATGGACCGTTAGTTCATATTGGTCTGAAATAAAATATTTCTCTACAGAATCTGACACAGCAACTCTTACCACAACCGAAATTAACAACACGGAAGATTGGGAACAATTAAAAAGAATTATTGATTCAGACTGGGAAAAACAATTAAGAGGAGAAGTATTCAGATATAGAATCAATTTTGCTAAAACAGGGCGTATGACATCTTATTATAATTATCAATATGTAGATGAAGAAGGAGACGAAGATGCTGACGAAATAACGATTAAAACCGTTAATGTTAAAGAAGAAATTACAGGAACTTGGAATTTCTTGGGAGGTGCCGATGATTATAAATATAAAGAAAGACTTGCTATTATCATAGAGGATATAAAAACAGTAACAACAACATCTACATTAAAATTGACTGATATAGATGACGAAGACGCTATACCTGATATTGATTTTAAACAAGAAGTACAGCAATACAAATTTGCAAACGGAGAAATGAGTACAATATATTCTATTCGTATGTTAAAAAAGAAAGAAATGATTTTGGAACAGGATATAAATGCATTTGAAATTATCAGAAATCCCGATTATTCAAGTTCCGTAGAATCTCATGAAGGGTCTATGACAATGACACTTGTTAAAGAATAATTTTATTATTATTTTAATAAACGATAATTTTTATATTGTCCGATATCAAATCCTAATTTTTCACACATTTTTTTGAGTTTATCTTTAAATTTTAATTCCCCTTTTGATATATCATAATCAAATTTCCAATTAATTTTATGAATTCTCTCTTGCATTACTTCGGGATGTGTTCCTGTAAATTTTCTTAAAATATCAATATTACTGTAATCAAATTCATTTTTTTTCGGGATATTTTTTTCAATCCATTTATCATCATGCCATAATTTATTAAAATCTTCCTGTTTTTTTTGCATTGCATCAGGTTTTTTAACCCATCCGTAATGGTAAATATATGCATCAACTTCTTTAACATTTAATCTTTTATTGTTATCTTTTCTAAAACCCTGTGCATCTCTGTATGAATAAATGTTTTTATTATTTCGTATTACTCTCACTTCGTTTCTGTACCACTGGTATGATTCGCCTACATAATCATAAGAACCATAGAAGTGTAAATATTTAAAAACAAGTCCGTCAACATTTTTATCATTTAAGTTTTTCTGCATAGCCGACCTTATTTCAGGTAAATATTTTTCATGAACAACTTCATCTCCCTGAATATAAAAACACCAGTCTGTATCATCTGCTATTGCACGAAAAGCCTTATCTGTTTCCAATGCGAGCACTCTCCCGCCCTCTCTTAGATTGTCATCCCATATAGTATCTATTATTTTTATTTTTCCGGCGCCAATTGTTTCAATCAACTGCCTTGTAGAATCTTCCGAATTGCCTGCAACTACTATAAACTCGTCACAAACCGGCAGAACCGACTTTATTGATTCTATTACAGGATAATCATATTTTACTGCATTTCTGATAAATGTAAAACCTGTTACTTTCATTTTATTATATATTTTCTAATTCTTTAACTGCCAAATTTAAAGCATTATTATCTTCTGTAATATGCCAATTTTCATTAAAATGTAATTTTTCAATATCAAATTTTTCAAATTGTTTTTGGCTTACTGCCTTAAAACCAAAATTTTCTGATAAATGTTCTGTTAGATATTCTTGTTCTGTCTGTCCCGGAGTCGGTACAATAACTGCTTTTCGTTTAATTCTTGCCAAATCCATTATAGAGCTGTATCCGCTGCGGCAAACAATTGTTGAAGACTGACTGCAAAATCTCATAAACTCATCATCATTAACATGATTATAAAATTTAATATCAGATGTGTTATTTTTTGTTTCCACAGAACCCGGTTTCCCTCTTAAAATTACAATTTTATAATTTGAATTGATGAATTTATTATAAATAATATCTTCAAAAATACTACGCTGTGGCTCCGG
>SLSH01000276.1 GCA_007130555.1 Bacteroidales bacterium | reverse complement strand
TCTTTCACACAATTTGTCCATTTGTTATTATCAGCTTGCAGTACTTGTTTAAGTAATTTTACAAGAATTTTTTCTTCTGTATTATCCGAAGTGATATTTAACAGGTCAGGATTTTCCTCTGCATAATATCCTTTATGAATCATTAAGGTTGCATCTCCACCATCATCAACTATTAAGTTTGGTCCTTTGCCTCCCGGAAACGATAATGCCTGTAAAGTACACCACCAGTATTCTTCCAGCGTTTCGCCTTTCCATGCAAATACAGGAATTCCTGTTTCTGCAATAGCTGCGGCTGCATGATCCTGCGTTGAAAAAATATTACAACTTGCCCATCGTAAGTCGGCACCTAACTCGGCTAAAGTTTCGATTAAAACTGCAGTCTGAACAGTCATGTGTAACGAACCTGTGATACGAACGCCTTTTAAAGGTTTGTCGGCAGCATATTTTTTACGAATGCTCATTAGTCCCGGCATCTCTTTTTCGGCTATTTCAATTTCTTTTCTCCCGAATTCGGCTAAATTTATATCTTTAACTTTATATGGCAATTCTGAAATTAACTTATCCATAACATCAATATTTTAAAAATTAATAAATAAATAAAGTAATGCAAAAATATAAAAAATATTTGCATATAATAATATTAACAAAAATAATCCTTTGTTGTTTTTTTATCCTGCTTTAATTGTTTTATAAGACAATGAACATTATCAAACTTTTTCTCGTCTCGCAGTTTCTTTAAAAAGCGAATTTCTATTTTTTTATTATAAATTTTATCATTAAAATCTAAGATATGAAATTCCAAAGTTTTATCAAAATGTCCGAAAGTTGGTCTGTTTCCGATATTTAACATAGCCGGTAGCCAGTTGTCATTAATATTTGCCTGAATAATATAAACTCCATTACCGGGAATTAATTTATTCTTATCAATACCTGTTAAATTTGCCGTAGGAAATCCGATTTTTCTGCCGATTTTATATGCTTCTTTTATAGTCCCCTTAATCTTATAATTATATCCCAATAACTCTGTTGCAGACTTAATATCTCCTGCATCAAGATAGTTCCGGATTTTAGTTGAATTAACAGACACAGAATTATTTAACAGAAATTTATCCGCCGTAATAATCTTAATTCTTTCTGTGTCAGGGATAAAATTATTACCGGCATCCTTACCAAACGAATTATTAAAACCTTTTAAAAGTACTTTTGCCTTTATATTATTAGTTAATGTACCATCAATAAAGTTCCGGGCATTTATTGAAGCTAATTCTTTATTGAAATTTAATATAAGCAAAGTATCAATACCCATTTTTTCAAAAATTTTATTTTTTTCGTCCTGACTTGTGAGAAGTTTAATATTTTGGTTTTTCAAAATAGTTAAAGGATGAGGCCACATTGTAATAATCATTGTCGGAGAATTATATTGTTTTCCGATATCTTTAAGTTTTTCAATAAGATATTTATGACCTAAATGCACTCCGTCAAAAAATCCGACACTTACAACGCTCCCTTCGGGGATATTATCACTTATATTTTTATAAATTTTCAAATTAAAAAATTTTGCACAAATTTACATATTTTATATTTTTTTGCAGTAATAAAACTTATAATATTTTGTTTTCTGTTCAATGACATAAAATAATTACAAAAATTTCTTACTCCGCTATCATAAGATGCAATCTTGCTCCCGCTCTAATAACTCGACCGGTATTTGTCAGATAAAAATTGAATACCGAACAAGATTAACGATTTTTGATTTAAGAAGGATTGCTTAAAAATAATCATTCGTTATTCGTTAATCTTTGCTTGTTATTTGGTTTTTTCCGGTATCACTCAATTGCAAATCCGAGTGAGTGGGGGAAAAAAATATCGGATAATTTATACCTGACAAGCAAATACAACAGATTTCTCCTCCCACGCCTTAACAGTCGTGGTCGTCGAAATGACTCGTTCGGTGGTGTGTGCTGTCGGCGACGTCGGGCAAACTTGTATTTAGAGCATGGCGAAACGTCGCCGACTATAACCACTTTGGTCCGGTCTTTTCGACCCCTGACACAGGAAGGAGGAGAAATCTGCCAAATCTTGCTGACAATCCCTCTCCCTCAAAATACACCGACTCGCTCGGATTTGTAATCCGAGTGAGTGGGGGGTAATAAAGAACACATAACACCTGTTTTGTCGAGAAATTTGCTTTTTTTTGCAAATTTCCCGATAAATCAGGACAAGCTATGACAAAACAAAAAAAACAGCACGATAAAAATCTTATCAAAACTAAACTTACCACAGTATTAAAAATCAAAAAATAAAATTTTAACATTTCATTAACTAATTAATTTCCCACTAAAACGTCATGCGGGTAAAAAAATGTTAAACTAAAAAAAAATACGATTATGAAAACAACAGTAATTTTAATCTCGGTTTTATTAGGAACAGTTCTTAATTCTTATTCGGTAAATGCGGAGCAATCTGCTGAAAATAAATCTGAAGTTGAGGTGGCAAATTATAATAATGTCGGAAAATTATTTTTACCTTATGCAAAAAATAATCATGCATATATGCATCTGATATCAACAAAAGGGGAATATGCTTTATGGAAGTGTAACAGCAAATTTGTAATTAATTATCCTTTAAGCAATATTACGGGAAAAACTTACAATTATTTTGTTTATAAGAACGGAGAATTTCATTTAACTGTAAATGATTTTAATAAAGACAATGTATATTTATTTTTTACAGACCAAGTCTGAGATAGTAAACTACCCCGCTGTGGAGGTGTAAAACTTTGCGTTATTCGATTTTTTACCTTTGATACAAGACTTCAATATTTACGATAATCTGACACTGTAAGCGACGTACTGCGATGTACTGCGATGTACTGCGTTGTGTTGAGCGGAGTCGAAATAAGCTTGCCGAAGTGTGACTGCCGAAGTGTGTTACAGATTTATAACCCGTAACAAGCGAATCGCCGGTACGGGTTATAAAAAACAAGACAAAACGGGACAAGCTATGACAAAACGAATTATACCGTACATATATATATATATACCTGCGAAACTTTAAGGGGACTTCTAATAATTACAAATAATAAAAATTAAAAATAGTTGTTATATTTATGTTTTATTATTTTTACAACAAATGCAAAAAGGATATACAATATTAAGTTTATCAATATCCGTAATAGTTATTTTAATTATTACGCTTTTCTGTTCCTGTAAAAGTTTTGAAGATAAAGAAGTTGAAAAAACGATAATTAAAGGACAAATAATTAATGCAAAAAACAAAACTGTTGTACTTGAACAGATTTTAGCTACAAAGATATATGAGATTAAAACAATAAAAACAGATAAAAATGGTAATTTTTTAATTGAACAGGATTCAATAAAGAAAACTTTTTACAGATTAAGAATTGACGAAAACAATATTGTTCATTTATTTCTGAATCACGGCGATACAATTATTATTACAGCTGAATATCCTATTGTACCAAAAACATATACTATAGAAGGTTCGGAAGATTGTATTTTGCTAAGGGAAATGAATTTAAGACTTATTGAAAGCACTGAAAGATTAAATGAATTAAGAAATGTTTTTTCAGTTTACATTGAAAATCCCGATATAAATATGGATTCATTAAGGATTGAATTAATGAGTATTTCCGATTCATTATACATTGGAGATAGAGCCTATTTATCTGATTTTATAAAAACAAACCATACATCTCCGGTAATTTATGCCGCATTACATCAATATATCCTTACAAGTCCTATTTTGAGTATTGAAAATGATTTTGAAATTTTTGAATTTGCCTTAAATTCACTGGAAAAGTATCATCCTGACCTTGAGCAGACAAAATTACTTATGTCGGATTTTACCAAGTATAAACTACATCAGCAACAAATTCTTCGCGATAATGTTAGGCTGAAACCTGGAGATGAGGCTCCTGATTTTATATTAGAAAGCATTGATAATAAAACGGTAAAATTATCTCAATTTAAAGGTAATTTTGTTCTGCTGCATTTTTGGGCATCATGGAGTAATAAAAGTCGTGAAGATGCAAAATATCTGAAAAAAATATATCATAAGTTTAAAGATAAAAATCTGGAAATTATTCAGGTTTCATTAGATTCGGACAAAACTAACTGGAAAAATACAATAATTAAAGACGGTATAAACGAATGGACTCATGTATGCGATTTTAAAATGTGGGAAAGTTCGGTAACGCGGGTTTATGGATTTAATACAATTCCGTTGAATTTTTTAATTGATAAAGAAGGTAAAATTGTTGCTATTAATGTTAATCTAAAAGAATTTGAGGCAGAAATGACAGATATAATCGGATTAAATCCGTATTTATAAATAATTATATAAATATTTTCTTGTAAAAAGATTGATTTGCCTTATATTTGGGAAATTTATTTAACAAATTGGAACAAAAACTAAAAATATATTTTATTTCGGATATTCATCTTGGGGCGGATATTGAGAAATATCCAAGTGATTTTCGCGAAAAACTGGTAGCTCAGTGGCTTGATGAAGTTAAGCAAGATGCTTCGGCAATATATTTAATGGGCGACATTTTTGATTTTTGGTTTGAGTATAAAAGAGTAATTCCGAAAGGATTTACCCGTTTTTTAGGAAAGGTATGTGAAATTGCCGACAGCGGAATTCCTGTTTATTACTTTACCGGCAATCATGATATCTGGACTTTCGGTTATTTAAGAGATGAAATAGGATTAAGTGTTTTTCATTCTCCGCAAATCATAAATATTAATAATAAAAAACTCTACATTGCACATGGGGATGCGCTTGGACCTTATGACAAATCATACAATTTTTTAAAGAAAATATTTACCAATAAATACTATCAGTTTTTATTCAGAATTATTCATCCTGATTGCGGAATAAAATTTGCAAATTCGTGGTCATCAAGTAGCAGAAGAAGGCACAAATATCCAAAGACAATTATTCCCGATAATGAATGGCTTGTAAAATATGCCAAAACGGTTCTGGAAAAAGAACATATTGATTATTTTATTTTCGGACATAGACATATCCCGTTTCAATATGAACTAAAAAACAACAGTATTTTTACTAATTTAGGGGACTGGATAAATAATTTTTCGTATGCTGTTTTTGACGGGGATAAATTAAAAATGGAATATTATCCTGCCAAATTAAACCGATAAATAATTATAAGCTACCTCAAAAATTCGTTTTTCCCATTCTTTATATTGTTTTCCTGACGGATGTAGCCCGTCAGAGGTGATGTAAGTTAAGTCTTTTTCTCCTTTTTGAGAAATATCAAACACATTAAGCATTTTCAATTTCTTTTTATCTGTAACTTCTTTGATAATACTATTAAAATGAGAAATACCTTCTGTTATATTTCTTCCTTTTGCATATTTATGTCCTTCGGGAGTTTTGCTGAAATCAGGAATATTTATTATAATAATTCTATTGCAGGTTTTTAGTATCGACAACATATTATCAATAATATATACCAAATTATTTCGGAATATTATATCCGAAACGCCTTGCACCCAATCATTAACACCTATCAGCAAACTTGAAAAATCCGGTTTATACTGATAAAGAATAGGGAGTTGTTTTTTAATTACATCATTTGTTGTATATCCTGTAACTGCAGGATTTTCAATTAGTTCAATATTAATACCTTTTTCTTTTAAATTTTCTACGAGTATGTTTGGCCATCTTTCATGTTCTTCAACCATTTCTCCTATGGTATATGAATCTCCCAGTGGTAAATAACGTATAATTTTATTCATTTTTACGAAACGGATTTAATGTTTTCAGAATACTTTAAATATTCCTTATTATCTATTATTTTTTTCAACTCCCTTGCAACAATCCATACTTCTTCGAATGTATTATACAATGCAACCGGAGCAATTCGCACAATATCGGGCATTCTGAAATCGGGTATTATATTTTTATTTTTCAAAGCTTCGCATATTCTCCATGCTTCTGTTTTGTGTTCTATGGCGATATGTCCGCTGCGTTTTTCGGGGTCAATAGGTGTTCCGATATTATAGCCATATTGTTGATTATTAAAAATATTTATAAGATAAACGAGATAAGAAGTCAGCATTTTTGATTTTTCTCTTATTCGTTCAATTCCTGCTTCCTCAAAGATTTTTAATGAACCCTCTACGGGAGCAGTACTTAATAATGCAGGTGTTGAAATTTGCCATCCTCCTGCAGATTTTTCATGTTCAAATTCATAAGACATTTCAAACTGCTTTTCTTTATTATATCCGAACCAACCTGTCATTCCCGGAGTTTTGTCAAAATGTTTTTTATTTATATAGATAAATGCGCTTGCCCCCGGACCTGCATTAAGATATTTATAACTGCACCATACTGCAAAATCAACGCCATTCTCACTAAATTTGTGAGGTACTACTCCTGCCGAATGACAGCAATCAAATCCAATCGGGATATTTTTTTCATGAGCTTTCTTTGTAAGATAAGGAATATCTAATAATTGTCCGCTTCTGTACAAAACCGAAGGCAGAAATACAATTGCGATTTCATCTGTCATCATTTCACAGATTTTCTCTTCGGACAATGTTTTTCCGTCTTCACTGTCAACAAAAACCAAATCCGTATTTTCGTCCATTCCTTTTAATTTCAAAAAGCTTTTTATTGCATATATATCCGAAGGGAAAGTAATCTTATCGGCAAGGATTTTTTTCTTTTTTCCCTGCGGTTTATAAAATGAACTTAAAACGGAATAAATATTTACGGTAGTGCTTCCTGTTACAATAAGTTCTTCGGGCTCCCCTCCTACCAGCGGAGCACACATTGCTCCGATTTTTTCGGGCAAGTAGAACCATGGCGGATTGGCTTCTAACCACCCTCTTATTGCAAGATTTTTCCATTCATTTAATACTCTTTTTATTGACGCTTCGCTGTCTTCAGGCATTAATCCCAAAGAATTTCCATCCATATAAATTGTATTTTCGGGAATAATAAAACGATTTCTGAACGAAGCTAACACATCTTTTTTATCCAGATCTCTTGCAAATTCTAATGTCGGCTCAAAATTACACATAGCAGTAAATTTAAAAAAATCAAAAATATTGAATATTTTTTTTATTATGCGATATATTTGTTTTTTTTTGCAATATAATTATATAAACTTATTCAATATTTGTCATGTACAAAATGCTGTCGTTTATAAACAAAGGCTTTGAATCAAATTTATTCAAATATTCCGTTTTAGTATTTTTCTCGATTTTACTAGCCTGGCTAAAATTCAATCATGTACTGGAAAGGGACGAATCTCAAATGATTTTAATAGTACAATCAAATCCCTGTTTCTGGAATCTGGTATCTACTTTTGCTTATGAAGGCACTACGGGTCTGTGGTATGTCCTACTGTGGTCTGTATCACACATTTTCGAAATAAATCCTGTAAGCGTAACCATAATACATTATTTATTTGTTGTATTATTTATTTGGTATTTGATATTCAGGATAGAAGCACCCATGATTATCAAAATTATTTTTCTTGTTCAACTCAATGTATTATGGCACTTTATATTTATCAGACAATATATTCTCGTACTGCTCTTTCTAGCTATGCTTATCAGAAGTATTTATTATAAAAAGGATTATTTGGTTTTTATTTTGATTTTTCTCCTGATGCAGCTACACGTACTAGTCATATCAATAGCTGTTTCTTTTTGGATTTATTATTCTTTAATAAAATATGTTAATAAAGAAAAATATAACCTATGGCTTCATATAATCCCCGTTGCGGGAATTATTCTTGCAGTATTACAATTACTACCACCGGACGATTTGATTTACGGATTAAAAGGATGGAATACTGAAATTTCGATTTATGGTTTTATATTACTATTAAATAAAATTATCAAACATATTTTCTATCTGGAATTAACATACCTGCTTATTCTGATACTACCTCCGTTTATAATATATTTAATCGGTAAATCATGGGAGATAAACCGCAAAGCATTAATTGTATTTTTGATTTCGGTAGCATTTGTTTTTTTATCTTATATTTTTCTTGATATAGTAAAATACGTAGCGTATTATCATTATTTTTTCCTTTATTTTTCTTTATTAGCCTTTTGTTTTCTACTATACAAGAACATTGGTATCAAATTTAACATAAAATGGTATTATTTATTAATTCCTGTTCTTTTATATTCGGGATATTTAATGCGTGTTCAGGTTTTGAATTACGATTATGCCCCTATTTCGTATGCCGATAAAGTGGCTGAATATTTAGATGAAAAATATCCTGATAAAACCATCTTAACAATACCTGAACCGTATTATAATTCTGTCGCTGTTTACAGAAAAAATAAATATCCCGTATATTCGCTTGGCAGACATGACTTTATTGAATATGTTGTGTGGGATCATGAATCTGTTGATTATCGCGGAAAAGACTTAGTACCCGTAAAACTTGAAGAATTAAAAAAAGAGATTTTAAATGTTCCCGACTCAATTTTAAAATCCAATCCGGTTTTAGTGATGGGTACCGATTTAACCAATATAATAATTGATGAAAACGAAATTCCCGTTATGGGAGATATCGAAATAAATAATAATTTAAGATTAAAATTTATAAAATACTGGGGAGAAAAAAGATTAGACTGGTTTACGGAAATTTTTAATGTCTATGAAGTTGAGTATAATCCCGAAACCGATGCTATTACCGATTTATAATAAAAAACAATAAATTTATGTATTTAATAAAAGTTATTTTTCTTCTCTGTCTGATTATATGTTTATCTGTTTTATCATGTAATTATTACAAAAATTCTGAGCCGGTGTTTGCAGATAAACTTAAAATCACAAAAATTGACAGCATTAAAATACGCCCTGCATTAAGTAAACTTGAACGAAATCTTATAAAAATGAATTTAAAAAACGTAAAAGACCTGTTACCTGAATTAATAATTGAATTAAAATACAGTACGGATGATAATTTTATCGGTTTTAACGTATATGGCGATTTAACCGATGCGTATTTACAGGACGAATGTATTGAAAAACTTGTAATAGCATATAATATTTTACAAGAAGAATTACCAGGATATACATTTATTATTTACGATGCAGCACGCCCTTTGTCTGTACAACGAATAATGTGGGATTCTCTCTATGTTCATGAAAGTCGCAAACATTGGTACGTGGCACATCCCGACAAGGGATCTATTCATAATTACGGAATGGCAGTAGATATTACTATTGCCTGTCCTGAAGGGAAACCACTTGATATGGGAACTGAATTTGACTATTTCGGTGAACTTGCTTTTCCAAGATTTACACAAAAATTTTTGGAAGAAGGTAAATTAACACAGGAACAAGCCGATAACAGAATTTTACTTATAAATATTATGGAACGTGCAGGATTTACCGTAGCAAGAACAGAATGGTGGCATTTTGACGCTTCATCGTTTGTATATGCCAAAGAGAAATATCAGATAATTGAATAAAATTCTTTGTTTTTCTGGAAAAAATTACTATTTTTGACACTTTATTTTATTATTTACTGCTGTAATTATAAGCATAAACAGTTACGAGCAATTTTCTTTCGGGGTATCTCTAGGAATAGGATTTAACAAAGCATATTTCGGATACAAAATAAATGAAAAAATAGTGTCTTATGTGGGATTTAAGTTTTTTAGCGTAAACTTCACTTAAGAAAGAAGCGGAGAAAGATTTGACTGGGACATCGGACAAATTGTTTCATATACTGATAGCGAAGAGTTTTCGGACAGTATATATCTCCCTAATACAGGAGTTAGCATTCATGCTAAAAAAAGACAGCAACAACTTGATAATGGAATAAAAATTTAATAAAATGAAACATCAAGACACAATAGCCAAAGAGCATTGGCAGGCATTTAGTGAAGAAGTAATCTTCAATAAATTAAAAACATCTGAAAAAGGATTAAATCAGGAAGAAGTAAAGAAGAGGCTGGAATTTTACGGCGTCAATAAATTGCCCGAGGGTAAAAAAGTAACCCTCATGCAGATAATCCTGCACCAACTATTGAATCCATTAATCTTTATTCTTGTTGCAGCTGCTGTTGCATCGATAGCCATTGGCGAGGGGAAAGATGCCATATTCATTTTTCTGGTTATTTTCATTAACAGTGCATTAGGAACCTATCAGGAATTCAATGCAGAGAGGAGTGCCAGTAGCTTACAGAAATTAATGAAAATTAAAGCAAGAGTAAGAAGGGATGGCAAAGAGACGGAAGTCCCTTCCGAAGAACTTGTACCGGGCGATATAGTACTAATGGAATCGGGGATGAAAGTCCCGGCAGATATGCGATTACTTGAAGTATCGGGATTGGAAATTGACGAGAGTTTTCTTACCGGCGAATCCATAGCAGCAAAAAAACAAATTGCCGTATTGCAGAAAAATCTTGGTGTTGCCGAAAGAACTAACATGGTTTTTGCCGGTGCTACCGTGATAAAAGGACGTGGTATAGGCGTCATAGTTTGCACAGGTATAAATACACAAGTAGGTAAAATCTCACAGGATGTAACCGAGTCGGTTTCCGCAAAACCACCATTGGTGCAACGCATGGAAAAATTCATCAAGCAAATCAGTATTTTTATTATTGCCCTCAGTATTATATTAGCAGTTGTACTCAGAATGCAGGGTATGGATTTAACCGCAATCTTCTTTTTTATTGTAGCTCTTGCTGTTTCTGCTATTCCCGAAGGTTTGCCGGTAGCCTTAACTGTGGCATTGTCTATTGCTACTAAACGAATGGCAAAGAGGAATGTAATTGTCCGCAAACTAACATCGGTTGAGAGTTTGGGAAGTTGCACCGTAATTGCCAGCGACAAAACGGGTACACTTACTGTTAACGAACAAACGGCAAAAATCATACTACTACCCGACAGTAACCGCTACTCTATTGAAGGACAAGGCTATAATGGAGACGGTAAAGTTGTTGATTCGCAAGGAAAATCAATTGAGGTTTCAGAAAATGATGATATTGCAAAAATTGTTCGTATAGCTGTTTTTGCCAATGAAGGTTCATTAACCAAAGAAAATGAAAAATGGTCGTATCACGGCGATGCAATGGATGTTGCTCTTTTGAGTATGAGTTACAAGCTTGGAGTAAATCCCGAAAAATGGCTAACAGAAGAAAAACCGATTGGAAAGATTCCGTACGAATCGGAGCGAAAATTCTCTGCATCATTTTGCAATGTAAATGACTCGGTTTTCATTGGAGTAAAAGGTGCTGTTGAGACTATACTTGATTTTTGTACAACTATGTCCGTTAATGGCGAGATAAAAAAAATAGATAAAAACAAAATACTTGCCGATGCGGAACATTTAGCTAAAGGAGGTTATAGAGTGTTGGCTTTTGCCAGTAGCGAATACAAAAAATATCAAAAAAAAGAAATTTATGAGAATGAAGATATTCCTTCATTAATCTTTTACGGACTTGTGGGCTTTATCGACCCTTTAAGATCTGAAGCTAAAATATCGGTTGAACAGTGCAGGGGAGCTGGAATAAAAGTAATTATGATAACTGGTGACCACCCCGAAACAGCAGGAACCATAGCACGTGAATTGGGTATAGCCGATGAAAGTACCTTTGTCGTAACCGGACAAATGCTCGCCGAAGCAGGAGCATACGATAGCCCTGCTTATCAACAATTAGTTGCATCAACAAGTGTATTTGCAAGAGTTTCTCCTACCCAAAAATTAGAAATAGTAGATGTGTTAATTCGTGGAGGAGAATTTGTTGCTGTTACCGGTGATGGCGTAAACGATGCCCCCGCACTTAAACGTGCTAATATTGGCGTGGCAATGGGCTCCGGTACAGATGTGGCTAAAGAGGTTGGTTCAATGATTGTGGTGGACGACAACTTTTCGTCAATTGTGGCTGGTGTTGAAGAGGGTCGCTTTGCTTTCGACAATGTGCGTAAAGTAATTTACCTATTAATTTCAACAGGAGCGGCCGAAATTATCCTATTTCTGGCATCTATCTTTGCAGGGTTGCCACTGCCACTACTTGCCGTACAATTGTTGTGGTTAAATTTAGTTACCAATGGCATACAGGACGTTGCCCTTGCTTTCGAAGGAGGAGAACCAGGAGCTATGAAACGACCTCCACGCAAGCCCTCCGAGAGGATATTCAACCCTTTTATGATCAATCAAACCATTGTATCGGGAGCAACCATGGGCTTCATCGTCTTTGGACTGTGGTATTATTTAAACACATACACCCAAATGGATGAAATACACGCACGCAACCTTATCTTGTTGCTCATGGTGTTTATGCAAAACTTCCATGCTTTTAATTGCCGTTCTGAAAGAGTTTCGGCATTTAAAGTGCCAATAAAAAGAAATATCATCCTTGTATTTGGAGTTATGGCTGCACAAGGTATCCATATACTTAGCATGCAAATTCCATTTATGCAAAACATATTGCGAATTGAACCCGTTACTTTTAACGAATGGTTGTATATATTAGTGTTAGCGACACCTATGATATTGGCAATGGAAATATTCAAGTATTTTCGCAGAAAAAAATATGAGCAATAACGATAAAATATTGATACGCAAACCTTTGGTAAATCAGAATTATTTGATGTATCAAAACTAAAATACTCGCTTCAGAGAGCTGGTGCAGATAAGAAAACTTCGGAATTAATTGCATTCGACATCGAAACTTCTCTGTACGAGGGTATTTCTACAAAAAAGATATATGGCATAGCTTTTCGGATGCTTAAGAATCATGACCGTAAAAATGCTTTGCTTTACAAGTTGAAACAATCGCTGTTTGAACTCGGTCCAACCGGTTATCCATTTGAGCATTTTATTGGCGAAATATTCAAGCGACATGGCTCCAAAACAAATTGTCAACCTATTGTTAATTGCGTTGCTAATTGTATTTGTAGCGAAAAATGTAGGAAGTGTAAAAGTACGGGTTCTGTTTTTTTGATTTAAAGCACCTCTTATTGTGATTATTACAGTTACATTTTTTATTGACTTATTTACTTCTAAAGCCTTATCAAAGAAAAAAGAACGAACAGAAAACTCCGGAATTTGAAATTTAAAGTTTAATAATTAATTGTACAAAAAAATGAAAATTCAGTTCAACATCGACAAAAGCACTCAAGGTACAGAAAACTTAGAAACATTTGTATCTAAAAGTATTAAATAGTAAGTTAAGACGCTATGCCGACAAAATTACCCGCATTGAAATACATCTTTTATCCCAAAATGCACAAAAAGTAGGCACAAACGATATACAATGCAAGATTGAAGCAAGTGTAGAGGGTTTGTAGCCCATTTTAGCCACAGGCAAAAGCAGCACAAAAGAGAAAGCCCTTAATGATGCTATTGACAAAATAAAAAGTAGCCTTGGATACCGTATTGGTAAAATGAAAGATAAATAGCAACGAAACTATAAATAATGGACGAAAAACTGAAAGAATAAAGTACGAAACGCTAACAAACACAAGTATCTATTTCGGAGAGTTTGCTTTTCCAAGATTTACACAAAAATTTTTGGAAGAAGGTAAATTAACACAGGAACAAGCCGATAACAGAATTTTACTTATAAATATTATGGGGCGTGCAGGATTTACCGTAGCAAGAACAGAGTGGTGGCATTTTGACGCTTCATCGTTTATATATGCCAAAGAGAAATATCAGATAATTGAATAAAATTCTTTGTTTTTCTGCAAAAAATTACTATTTTTGACACTTTATTTTATTATAAATATTCTGTAATGTATAAATCTTAAAAAACTAATCTTATGAAACCAAAATTAATTTTATCATTTATGGCTATAATTATAAGCATAAACAGTTACGGGCAATTTTCTTTCGGGGTATCTCCGGGAATAGGATTTAACAAAGCATATTTCGGATACAAAATAAATGAAAAAATTGTACCTTATGTGGGATTTCAGTTTTTTAGCGTAAACTTCACTTACGAAAGAAGCGGAGAAAGATTTGACTGGGACTTAAATCAAGTAGTTTCATTTACCGATAAAGAAATTTTTAGAGGTAATTTGTATGTCCCTAATATCGGAGTTAAATACTTTATACTGGAAAAAAACAAATTACAGGCTTATGCTTCATTAAGTTTTGCAACACCATTTGTAAGCGGAAAATACGAATACAACGAAGAAGAAGATAAACGATTTAAAGAGATTATAAATAATACAAACATTTTTGGAGGTGAATTTGGAGTAGGAATAGAATATTTCTTCGATGAAAATTTTAGTATTGGTGGAGAATTCGGGATAAGATATCTTTATCATAAATATAGTTATACATCCAGCACATATTATTACACGACTAAATACGAATACACTTATAAATATTCTTTAAGTCCTACTTTTACGAAGATTTCGTTAAATTATTATTTTTAATCAAATCGGGTCAACATCTATCTGTATATTTACAGACGAAAATTCAGAAACAGACTTTAATGCATCGCACTTTTTAAGGATAGCGGATTTTAATTTTTTGGCAGAAATTTCTTTCTCAAAACGAATATGAATATTTTTTATATAAGCATTTTTGATTTTATTAATCAAAGGCTCTTCGGGTCCTTTAACTCTGTCGTATAAATCTTTTTTAAGACTATTTGCAAGTAAACCTGCCGCCTTATTCAATTTAACGACATTTTTATGTTTTAATCTGATTATAATAAAAAAATTAAAGGGCGGATATTTGAATATTTTTCTTTCTGCAATCTGGCTTTCGTATAATGATTTATAATCATTATTTATTACATTTTTTAAAACCGTATGATTTATGTCAAAAGTCTGTATTACTACTCTCCCCCGTTTTTTT
>SLSH01000260.1 GCA_007130555.1 Bacteroidales bacterium | reverse complement strand
ATTTTGGAACATCTTAATACAGGTCAGTCTGTTATGGAATTATCGCATCGCGGTAAAGATTTTCAAGCTGTAATTGACGAAGCCGAAGCTTTGTTTAAAGAACTTTTAAAAATTCCGGAAAACTATTCGGTTTTATTTCTCGGTGGTGGTGCAAGTTTGCAATTCTGTATGATTCCTTATAATTTTCTAAAAAAGAAAGCTCTTTATCTAAATACGGGTACTTGGGCTACAAAAGCTTTAAAAGAAGCTAAAGTTTGGGGCGAAGTAATTGAAGTAAGTTCAAAAGATAAAGAATTTACATATATACCAAAAGGATTTAATGTTCCTGAAGATGTTGATTATGTTCATATTACAACAAATAACACGATTAAAGGAACCGAAATATTTGAAGATTGGGATTTTGGAGTGCCTCTTATTGCCGATATGTCTTCGGATATGATGAGCAGACCTGTTGACGTATCTAAATATGCTATGATTTATGGCGGTGCACAGAAAAATATAGGTCCTGCCGGAGTTACTTTCGTTATTATTAATAATGATTTTATGAATAATAACATTGCCGACAGAACTATCCCGACAATGCTGAAATATAATACTCATACCGAAGAGGGTTCAATGTTTAATACCCCTCCTTGTATTAACATATTTGCTGTTAAAGAAACTCTTTTATGGGTTAAAGAAATGGGAGGAGTTGAAGCTATGGATAAATTAGCCGACCAAAGAGCTAATTTCTTGTATAATGCAATTGATAGCTCAAAAATGTTCAGAGGAACAGTAAATAAAGAAGACCGTTCAAGAATGAATATCTGCTTTGTAATGCAAGACCAATACAAAGAATTAGAACCCGAATTTATCAGTTTTGCAGCAGAAAGAAACTGTGTGGGAATTAAAGGACACAGATCTGTCGGGGGATTTAGGGCTTCTACTTATAATGCATGTACTATGGAAGATGTCAAAGTTCTCGTAAATGCAATGGAAGAATTTGAAAAAATGAAAGCATAAAAAAGAATAAATATTTATTCCAAATAAAAAAAACCTGAAGTAATATTCAGGTTTTTTTTTATCCTAGCCCCAACTCTTTGCCTTTCTTAATCATAAATTCTCTTGCTTTTTTATAATCATTTGGAATTTCTCCTTCTAAAATGGCTTCCTTTATTGCATTTTTAATTATTCCCACTTCTTTACATGGTTTTATGTTGAAGTGTTCCATAATTTCTTCGCCTTTAACCGGTGGTTGAAAATTACGAACAGAATCTTTTTCTTCAAGTTCTTTAATTTTTTTGCGGACAATTTTAAAATTTTTCAAAAATTGAGATACTTTTTTCTCATTTTTTGATGTAATATCTGCCTCACACAACAACATAAGAGATTCTGTATCATCTCCTGCTTCAAAAAGCATTCTGCGAATTGCAGAATCGGTAACAACATCTTCGACCATAGCTATTGGTCGCATGTGCAGATTTACAATTTTCTGAACAAATTTCATTTTTTCATTTAAGGGAAGTTTAAATCTTCTAAAAATATCTTCTACCATTTTTGCACCTACTATATTGTGTGCATAAAAAGTCCATCCATGCTTTTTGCTGAATTTTTTTGTCTTGGGTTTTGCTATATCATGCAAAAGAGCCGCCCATCGTAACCATAAATTATCCGTAACTTTTGCAATATTATCAAGAACTTCCAGAGTATGCTTAAAATTATCCTTATGTCCTACATTATTTATTATGCTAACCCCTGCCAGATTGTGTAATTCGGGAAAAATAATTTCCAATAATTCCGTTTCATAAAGCAAATAAAATCCAATTGACGGTTTTCGGCTTTCTAATATTTTATTTAGTTCAATATGAATTCTTTCGGCAGAAACAATTTCTATTCTGTGTTTATTTTTTTTTATTGATTCTTTTGTATTTTTTTCTAACTCAAAATCCAGTTGAGATGCAAACCTAACAGCTCTCATCATTCTTAACGGGTCATCCGAAAAAGTAATATCAGGATTTAAAGGAGTTCGAATCGTCCTGTTATAAAGGTCTTCCATTCCGTTAAAAGGGTCAATCAATTCTCCATAGTTTTTTTTATTGAGACCCAATGCAAGAGCATTTATAGTAAAATCTCTGCGATTTTGGTCATCAACTATGCTTCCGTCTTCAACAATCGGCTTTCGTGAATTTCTGTTATACGATTCTTTTCTGGCACCGACAAATTCTATGTCATAGTTATCATAATTTATCATTGCCGTGCCAAAGGTTTTAAAAGTTGTCAGTTTTTTTATCTCTAATTTTTCTGCAAGTTTTTTTGCAAATTGTATTCCATTGCCCTGAACTACAATATCAATATCTTTGTTATTTACTCTTTTTAAAAAACAATCTCTGACATATCCTCCTATTACATAAACTTCAACACTTTCCGAATCTGCCATATCGGAAATATGTTCAAATATATTCAAACTTAAAAAATCCGTATATTTTTCTTCTTTTGCCATTTGTTTAAAAAATACAAAAATATTAAAAAGAATTTAGATTATCCATTATATAAATTTAAAACTGCAAACATTAGCTTTATTTCATTGATTTGGTGATATTTTGTGTTTTTGTGCTTCTGTGACAAAAAAAATGTTGAAATTTAGTCGGACGGCAGTGATATATTTTTTAAATTTGCAAAAAGGTATATTTATAAATCTATTATTATGAAAAAAGTATTTTTCTTTATAATTCTATGTTCTACTATCCTATCTGCCTGTAAAAACGACACCTACAGAACAAAACCCGGGGCACATGGCAATGCGGGAAATATTCTTATTGTAATGGAGAATAATTTATGGAATTCCGAACCGGGAGATTCTATAAGAGCAATTTTTCATCAATTTTGCAGAGCTTTACCAAGGTCTGAATATTTATTTACGCTTCATCAGATAGAAAGAGAAAAATTTATTGAGCATAACAGATATCACCGGAATATTATTTATACCGATATTTCTCCTGATTTAAGTGTTTCTCAAACCGGAATTACAAGAGATAAATATTCAAGAAGACAGTTATTTGTGAACATTTCGGCTCAAAATCAAAAAGAATTTGTTCAGGAGTTGTCAAAATATAAAGACAGATTAGTAAAATTGTTTTTAGATGAAGACAGAGACAGATATTTGTTTCATGTAAGAAATCATACCAATAAGACAGTTTCCGAAATGTTAAGGAACAAACATGAAATAATATTGCAAGTACCGAGAAATTATACGATTGACGAGAACAAAGACAATTTTGTTTGGATTTCTTTTGAAACTGCGAAATATATTATGGGAATTTTCATATATCATTATCCATATACGGATACAAGCTCTTTGGATTATGACTATTTGATTAATATGCGAAATAAAATATTAAAAGAAAATGTTCCAGGAGAAGTTCCCGGCAGTTATATGACTACCGAAGTAAAATTTTATCCTCCGTATTTAGATATAATCGAACATAATAAACAAAAAACTGCATATATACAGGGCTTATGGAGAGTACAGGGAGATTTTATGGGAGGTCCTTTTGTAAATTATACTAAAATCGACCATAAAAGAAACAGGATTGTCAGCGTAGAAGGATTTGTATTTTATCCGAATCAGGAACACAGAGATATGATAAGAAGGCTGGATGCAATTTTATATACCTTTGATTTAATTTAAAATATATTATTTGAACGCAGATGACACAGGGGACACAGATAATCACAGATTTTTTACTAATACCTTAAATTTAATGGAAGTTTCAGCTTATGATGTTAGGAAAGGTATGATGAGGTATAAGGGGATAGGGTATAGGGAGTTACCCTTATCCCTTATCCCTTATCCCCTATACCTTATACCCTACACCTTTTAAATGGGTTGTAAAAATTTGATTTAATTTAAGATACAATAAAAAAAATCTATTTGTCTAAAATAATTGATTAAAAGCAACTTATCAAAATTCTGATAATGTTTTGTCATGTACTAATATTAATTTATTAGTCAATAATTCTTTTATAAAATAAATAATTCATACCTTTGTAAAAGTATATTAAAAAATATAAATAT
>SLSH01000092.1 GCA_007130555.1 Bacteroidales bacterium | reverse complement strand
TATTAAAAATAATTTAACATTAAGTGTTTTATGGAAAATATTGAAAATAATGACTACAAATTAAGTTTTTTTAAGCCTACAACAAAAAAAGCTTTAAAAAACAGAAATATGGCTTTGTGGCTGATAATTATCTGGGCTACAGCCGTTTTTGGCTTTCAATTCCTTTTAAGAATTATGCAGGAGCCTGTCCCTGAGGAAGCATATAATAATTATGAACTTGTATGGGAAAATGTAAAAAATGAAAATGCAACGGATGAAGAAATGAGCATTTTTGCAAATTCAGTACTACAAGTTTTGGGCAAAGTCTATGTTAAACCCGAATATCAGGAAGCATTATCAAATGCATTTACATGGTCTTTATTTAAGATTGCGGGAGAAGATAAGGATGAGCTTCTTAATAATGTTTTAAGTTTTGAAAAACTATATGAAGAAAGCGAAAGTATATTTGATGAGGAATATATTGCAGCCAAAACAAAATTAGAAAATTGTGTGGCGGATTTGCTTGAAATTCCTCAAACAGATCCTCGTCGTGTAGCTATTCCTTTTTCTGTTAATTCAGAGAAAATTGATAATTATACCGAAGAAAATAAGGTAATCACTGCAAAAGTAATGCCTATGTATCTGATACATAATCGTTCCGTACTGACGGATACAAAATTTTTAGGTTTTCCGTTCCATTATTTTTATACAGCAGTTTTTCTTCTGACATTGTTTATAGGATTATGTTGGATATATTGCTTTATAACAGATAGAAGAGAGTTAAAAGAAAAAGCGTCTAATTAAATAATAATTAATTTAATATGAAAAATTCAGTTAAAAAAACAATAGGGTTGATATTAATGTTTTTAATATCTTTTTCTACATTTGCCGCAGCTTCGGCAACAGAACTTGAAGGCAGTTTTAAAGTTGGACCGGCAATTATTCTTATCAGTATTCTTATAGTGTTTATTTTAGTCGGAATTCTGTTTCAGGCAAAAGATACCGGCGATTATTATGCAGCGGGCAGAAGTATATCCAGAGTTGGCTCAGGTATGGCTATTGCATCTAACTGGATGAGTGCTGCAAGTTTTTTAGGATTGGCAGCTCTTATGTTTGGTGCAGGATATCACGGTCTTGCCTATGTTGTAGGATGGACAGGAGGATATGTGCTGCTGTTAATTTTGGTGGCAGGACAAATCAGAAAGTATGGGAAATATACAGCCCCCGATTTTATCGGAGACAGATACTATTCTACAACTCTTAGAGTAGTAGCAGCAATAATTGCGATTTTTATATCAATTGCATATTGTGTAGGACAATTTGGAGGTATCGGACTTATGTTTAAATGGATTCTTGGAATTGATTATGTATGGGCAGTAATAATAGGAGGTGGTGTTGTATTAATTTATGTGTTGATTTCAGGAATGCTGGGAGTAACTAAAAATATGCAGGTACAGTATGTTATTATTGCAGTATCATTTTTAATTCCTTTATTTATATTAATTTTTAAGTATGATACTTTTTGGGTACTGCCTCCAATCGGATATGGTTCGGTTGTTACCGATATTGTCGAAGGTGTTCCTATTATTGCATCTAATGAACTGTATAATAGTTACGGACATATGTATGCTATCGTTGCATCTCCAGAATATGCAATGCCATGGGCTCCATCATCAGGAGGAACATTTTTTCAATGGATAGCAATTGTGTTTTCACTTATGATTGGTACAGCAGGACTACCTCACGTTATACAAAGATTCTATGTTGTTCCTAATCCTAAAGACGCAAGATGGTCGGTTGTATGGGGATTATTTTTTATTTGTATTATTTACTGGACTGCTCCGGTTTATTCTGCATTCGGAAAAGTATTTGCAGCACACCCCGAAGTTGGAACCCTTGCAGCAGACGCTATTGTTGTTTATACTGCACAACTTGGAAATGTTCATCCGTTAATTGTAGGATTACTTGCTGCCGGAGGAGTATCGGCATCCTTTTCTACAACATCAGGACTAATGGTAACAGGTGCCTCTGCTTTCGCTCACGACTTATACGTTAAAGTAATTAGACCTGACGCTTCTCATAAAAGACAATTACTTATAGCCAGAATGGGAACAATAGTTATGGCAATAATTGTAGGTCTAATAGCTTTATTAGAACTTGCCCTTGTAGCAGAACTCGTAGCTTTGGCTTTCTCTCTGGCAGGTTGTACTATTTTCCCGCTATTCCTGCTCGGAATATGGTGGAGTGGTTCAAATAAACAAGGTGCAATCGCAGGACTAATTGCAGGTGGTTTTATCTCTCTGATTTCTCTTGTATATTTTATTTCAGGAAAAGTTGGTGCAGCACTTCCGTATCATGAATTTATAAACTTCTATCTCGGCGCATGGTATTTTGCATGGTTTGGTGCTCCGTTGGCAATTATTACAAATATAATTGTTTCTAAATTAACTAAACCAACTCCGATTGAAATACGTAAATTCTTGATAGAACAAGTACATGAATAAAATATGAAAATATTTAAAGATAAAAGAACAAGAGTATTCATAATTATTATGGGTACTCTTTTTATTATTGCAGGTGCTATTACTTATTTTTATTATGATTATCAGGATAAATACATTGACCCTAGAACAATAGAAGCATACGCAATGTATGAGAAGTATAATGAACTTGCAAGAAACTCAGATTACGAAGCAATATTTCAACTAATGAATTCTATTGAGGATATTTACACAAAAACACCTCATTATGCTGAATCTTATGAAGTTGGAGTATTATATAATAACAGAGCCGCAGCATATGTTGCAATGGCAATAAGCCCTGCAATTAACGACAGCATAGTAAAAGATTCTTTATTTAATCTTGCAAAAATTAATACCTCGAAAAGTATTGAAATTTATACGGATTGGTTAGATAAATGGCAAGGTAAAAATCAGGAGGAAGTAAAAGAAATGCTTAAACCACATTTTAATGAAAATGATGCAATATTTAAAAATCAGGAAATTGAGAAATATATAAACAGAAGAGCAAAACAAATTGAAGAAGCCCGGTTGGAAACTCCGAGACGATTGTCGGTAAGCTATACTAACAAAGGTATAATATACAGGCACAAAGGGGAGTATGAACTGGCAGCCTTAGAATATTTTAAAGCACTGGAATTATGGCCAGACAATCTGGCAGCAGAAAATAATTTGAGTATTCTTTTAGATAAACCCGTAAAAAAGCGAAGTCTTTTAAGAAGGTTTTTCCCGAAAAGCAGAATAGAATGATTGGATTTTAGAATATTATTTCCTTATTAAGTTTACTCTTCCTTTTTTTGTTTTGGAATTTCCGAAACTATCAATGGTAAAGATTTCCCACAGATAAATATCTTCGGGAGAATCGTCTCCTTCGTTAAATGATTTACCGTTCCATTTGTTGTTTACGTCTGTTGTTTCAAAAACCTTTCTTCCCGTTCTATCCACAATAATCATTCTGTATGTTTTAAAATCAAGGTTTTGACCTATGGGACCAAAATAAGAATTAATATTATCACTATGCGGAATAAATGCATTTGGAAGATAAAACTCCTGCTTTATTACAATATTTATTTGAATATTATCTTCGCTGATACAATTATATTTATTTACTGCTTCTACTTGTATATTATAAATTCCCGGCTTATTAAAATCGTATCTTATACTATTGTCATAGAAAGTATTATCATCAACTTTCCATGTAATTTCAGTATTATCAGATATCTTATTAACCGAAAAATAATATGTGTTGTCGGAATTAAAATGTGATATTGATACATTAGTCGCCGGTTTAATTATTATCTGCCCGGTTTCTATGGACTTAATAATTTTATCTTCATAAACTATAAAAGCCTTCGGATTATAAGTGCCTGCTTCCTGATAATAGGTTTCGGGATTTATGCCTTTTAATTTATAATTATTATCCGCATCCCATACTATATGATAATTTTCGGGTAAATTAACCGCTTTGAATTTCACTAAAGCAGGTTCACAATGATTATCAATTATAACTTCGGTATAAATATCTTTTAATTTTTGCTGATGATTAATTCTTTCGGTAAAATCTTTTTCGATTTTTTT